>JADFHU010000423.1 GCA_022567055.1 Planctomycetota bacterium | reverse complement strand
TTGCATACGCAGTGCCTTGGGCAGGTTGTTATGCTGGTCCCAGCCGCGGTGGAAGAGCTGGATATAACGTACGCCGCGCTCGGCCATGCGCCTGGCGATCAAGCAATTGTGGGCGAACGTACCGGGCTTGCGGGCGTCTTCACCGTAAAGGTCAAAGGTATGTTGGGGCTCATCAGACATGTCCATCAGCTCCGGCACGGAGGTTTGCATGCGAAAAGCCATTTCATACTGAGCGATGCGTGCCTGTGTTTCAGGGTCACCAAATGTCTTAAAATGCTCACGATTGGCCTGAGCGAGACTGTCGAGCATCTGACGTCTGGCTTCGGTGGAGACGCCCTGAGGATTGGACAGGTAAAGCACAGGGTCACCCGCGGAGCGGAAATTCACCCCTTGATGTCTTGAAGGTAAGAAGCCGGCGCCCCACAGGCGTGAATAAAGCGCCTGACTGTTGCCACGTCCTTTGGAAATCATGACCACATAGGCGGGCATGTTTTCGGATTGACTGCCCAACCCATAGCTGAGCCAGGACCCCATCGAGGGGCGGCCCAGAATCTGGGTGCCGGTGTTGATGTAGGTGATGGCCGGATCATGGTTGATGGCTTCGGTGTTGACGGTCTTTATGATGGAGATGTCATCGACAATCGATGCGATGTGGGGCAGCAGTTCGCTGACATAGGTGCCATGTTGACCATATTTTTTAAAATCAAACATGGGTGCGACACAGGGGAATTCCGATTGATTGGAAGTCATGCCGGTAATGCGCTGACCGTTGCGAATGGAATCAGGCAGTTCGGTGCCATGAATCTTGCGCAGTGCCGGTTTGAAATCGAAGAGATCGATGTTGGATGGCCCGCCAGACATGAACAGGTAAATCGCACGTTTGGCCTTGGGCGTGTGATGCGGGAAGTTGGGCAAGCCCCCTGTTTGAGTGGACTCGGCTGCAGGTGCTGCTTGCGTCTGGCTGGGGCGCATCAATCCGGCGAGTGCGGCGGCGCCGAGGCAACGTGAGGCATGGGCCAGCAAAGCACGTCGTGTTTGAAATAATTGGGGTTGCAAATCCATAATCAGCCTCGTGTGACAAATTGATCCAGGTTCAAGATGATATTGGCCACCATGGTCCAGGCGGCGTGTTCGATTTTGTCAAGCGATGGGTCGGCTTTCGATTCGCCGACTTGCAGAAGCTGGTCGGCGCGTGACGGATCCTGTTCGAATGCTGCGAAATGAGTGCTGTAGGCGTCTGTCAAGATCTCGATGATTTTGGCAGAGGGCCTGTGGGCGGTTGCCAGGCGATGAGCAAAGATCAGGCGTGATTCAATCGTCTTGCCACCTTCTTGAATCATGCGCTGGGCCAGTGCTCTTGCGGCTTCAACAAATTGTACGTCGTTCATCAGCGCCAATGCCTGCAGGGGTGTGTTGGTGCGCTGGCGTTGGATGGTGCACTTTTCGCGTGTGGGTGCGTCAAAGATCAGCATGGCGGGTTGTGGTGCCGAGCGTTTCCAGTAGATGTACATGGAGCGCCGGTAAAGATTGTCGCCATGGTCTTGAACGAACTTCACGTTCGCGCTTAAGGCCACTTCATTCCAGAGCCCCGGGGGTTGATAGGGTTTGACGCTCGGGCCCCCGATGTCGCCAACCATCAGGCCTGAGATGGCCAGAGCATGGTCACGAATGAATTCGCCTTGCAGGCGGAAACGAGGGCCACGGGCCAGCAGCAGGTTTCTGGGGTCTTTCTCTTGAAGTTCGGATGTGATCCGTGAGGTCTGGCGATAGGTGGCGCTGGTGACCATGAGTTTGATCATACGTTTGACGTCCCAGCCGCTCTCGCGAAAGTCGACGGCAAGCCAGTCGAGTAACTCGGGGTGATTGGGCCACCTGCCCTGAGCGCCGAAGTCCATGACCGATTCGCAGAGGCCTGTGCCGAAGAACATCTGCCAGTAACGGTTTACGGTCACACGGGCGGTCAGTGGGTGTTCATCCATCATCAGCCACTGGGCCAGACCCAGACGATTCTTTGGAGCACCCTCTGGCA
Organism: Planctomycetota bacterium; assembly: GCA_022567055.1. Classification (GTDB taxonomy): domain Bacteria; phylum Planctomycetota; class Phycisphaerae; order Sedimentisphaerales; family Anaerobacaceae; genus JAIPFM01. Next base: position 3,546 of record JADFHU010000423.1, on the reverse strand, counting down.
TGGGGGGCAGGAACTGCGGGGTAGCGGATTCAAAAACTCTGCTTTTATCAGGGGCATCGTATTGGCCACGCATCAGCAGGTAGGTATCACGGCCTTGGGGTTCATCCTGCATGACCATGACCGTGGGAATGGCCTTGCGGTGCTTGGATAATTCAGTGCGTGTTTTGGCCAGTTCTTCGTTGGCTTTCTTGTAAGGGGCGTAATAAAGATTCAGGTAGGTGTCACGCAATGTTTCATGGTGTTTGGCAGTGCGCTGGTCGGGGGCGATCTTAAGAATCGGTCCCAGCGGGTCGGCCTGGGCCAGTCGGGCGACGTCTTCGTTGCTGAGCTGCCTCTCATAGAGATAGATGTCGTCAATCAGGCCTTTGTATTTGGAACCTGTCAGACGCTGGCCCAGGTAAAGTGGCTTCCGGGTCTTAATCGAGGCGGTCAGTTTGTCGACATTCACATCAACTTTCTGGGGCTGGCCATCAACATAAAGCGTCACCCCTTTGGCCTTGGAAGAGCCATCGTACGTCACAAAGACATGGTGCCATTTGTCTTTGGAAAATGCTTTTTTGCTGGTGACTTTGATGGCGTTGCCCGGCCAGTTGTTGATGATGTGGGCTGCCAGCTTGTTGGCGCTTAGATACAGATCGTAGCCACGGTGTCCGTTCTTATCGTCCATACGGGCGATGGGGGCGCCGGCCGCGTTGCCGGTGGGTTTGATCCAGGCGCCGTATGAGAACGCCTGATCGCGTTCAAAGTCACCCAGTTGCCCCAGATCAAAATAGGTGGTGGCATTGAAACGCAAGGCGCCTTCGGTCTTGCCCTTTTGCCAGTCCGGGACGCCTTTGCTGGTGCCCTGGTGTTTGGCGGCGGTGTTGCTTGTGATGGTGTCGCCTTGCATTTCGTCGAGCGCAAACCAGGCAAGGGGGTTTTCCGGGGCGGCGCTGGCTTGGTTGGGATCGTTTTGAATTTCAGTCAACCAAGGCTCATAGCCCGCGGGCATATGCTTATGTATCGCCTCTAAGGCGACCTGCTGTGCCTCGATCTGACTATTCAGCGTTGTTTCCTGGGCAAGATCATCAGCAGAGGGCGTTTTGATCAGTGGAACGGCATTGCCACTGCGCGTCTGCATGCCTTTGTCGCTACTTTGATTAAAGAACGCATAGAAGCCGTAGTAATCCTGTCTGGTAATCGGGTCGTATTTGTGATCATGGCACTGACTGCATTCCATGGACAAGCCCAGCCACACGTTGGCGGTCGTCTTGACGCGGTCGACAACATATTCCACCCGGTATTCCTCGGGGATGGCGCCACCTTCATCGGTGGTGCCGTTGTTACGCAGAAAACCCGTGGCTATTTTCTGGGAGACGGCGGAATCGGGCAGATGGTCGCCGGCCAGTTGCTCGATGGTAAACCGATCAAAGGGCATGTTGTCGTTGTAAGCATTGATGGTCCAGTCGCGCCAGGGCCACATGGTGCGTGGGCCGTCTGCATGGAAGACACTCGAGTCGCCGTAGCGTGCGGCGTCCATCCAGGCGAGTGTCATGCGTTCGCCGTAATGAGGGGAAGCAAGCAGGCGATCGACGACTTTTTCGTAGGCGCCGGGCGACTCATCCGCGAGGAAGGCATCAATTTCCTCAAGTGTCGGCGGCAGGCCGGTCAGGTCGAGTGTCACGCGGCGGATCAGTGCGGGCCGACTCGCTTCAGGCGAAGGTGAAAGTTTTTCTTCTTGAAGTCTGCGATAGATGAATTGGTCCACCGGATTCTCTGCCCATGGGACCACGGCCCCCGGAACTTTAGGAACTTCCGCTTTGACGGGGGGTGTAAATGACCAGTGCCCTTGGTATTCGGCACCTTGAGCAATCCACGTTTCAATCCGTTTGATTTGATCGGATGTCAGTTTTTTGTTGGAGTCGGGTGGCGGCATCCGCCTGTCAGGGTCGCCGCTTTTGATACGCCCAACGGCAAGTGAAGCACCCGGGTCGTGGGGAACGATCGCCCGGCCATGCTTGAGTTTGGCGTAGGCGCCCGCGCTGCTATCGAGGCGCAGGCCTGAAACGCGTTGGCCTTTGTCTGGTCCGTGACAGGCAAAACAGTTTTGCGACAAAATGGGCCGGATGTCACGATTGAAATCGATCTGCTCGGGAGCACCTCGGAGCGGCTGGGTGCCTGCAAGAAGCAATGAGGCGACGACACCGCACAAGGAGAGTCTTACAAACATGATGAAACAATGACCTTATATCATTAACGATGATGGTAGAGTTCACATGATCAGACGACTGCGCACTCTCTATATTATATGCCAAATGGCACCGTGAATGTAAGGTCTAAATGTGCAGAATGACTGAGAATCCTTCTAAAATAAGGGACTTGAGGGCCTCGACGGGCATTATTTGCTTCGCAGGGGCTTTCATTTGGTGACCTGCGCTTGACCACCGGTTCCCAGATTGGGCCGTTCCACCTGGGCCGCCCCCACTGGTAGCACGCCTTGCGATCCCTCACGTACTCGGTCACCTTGGCGGACATGGTGTCAGCCTAGTCCTGCAGCCGGGCGACGCCGTCCAACATTTGGCTTTGTGAGCATCCGCCTGCCAACAAACCGGTGGCAATCATCACGCCCAAGGTCGACGCCGGATAGCTCGAAACTTTTTTTCCACTTAGGCCTTGAACAAACCATGATCGGTCTGGTATTCTGATAGAGAAGTAAAAACTGAATAAGTCCGAAGGCAGGGAAAGTTTCCAATCATACTTTGTGCTGTTATCATTCTGCTACGCTTCTTATCCCCTCTGCCTTTCTCATCCGGGTCCTAAACTGAGTCTGTGTCCGACGGTGCGTCATTCGAACGTGCTGGCAGCACAGCATCGAGTCAGGTGTCACCCGTAGAGACGCTAACTGAACAGCTTTTAAGGACTATGCGCCAAAGCTCTCCCTGCGCTCAGCGTCCGTGGAATCTGTCTCTCGTCAACATCTGTCCAAATAGCACCTGGTGACTGTATTGAGGGAGATACGGTCACCAGTGCTCTTGATTTTTTTTACATGGCAATGAATGAAAAAAGGGAGCAGCGATGAACGAAAATGGATCCATCCGGCTATGGGAGAGTGCGTCTCCCCCCAGGGAAAGGCCGCACTCCTTTCGACTATTGGTATTTTAGAGAAAACGTTTTAGGAGGCAAGACCATGTCGAGAAGTACCAAGTTCAAGACGGGCAGTGGCATAGCGTACCGAGTGAGACCCAATTTGACCCGAGTGTGTTCGCTGCAACAACCATTGATTCCCCAGACGATGGATCGAATGGATTCTTCCGGGCTCGCGCCAGTGACTAAGGCGGCATGTTTGTTCGTGCTGCAACTCGCACTATTGCCAGGTCCCACCTGGGCCTACCATGGAGGCTTAGGGACACTACAAGTCCCCTATGTCATTGCGACCGCAGAGGACCTGATTCAACTGGGTCAGACACCACGGGACTACGACGAGCATTTCCTGCTCACCCAAGACATCGATTTGTCCGGCTACAGCTTCGAGCAGGCCCTGATCGAGTTGGAGAGTTCGCGTGCGTT
>JADFHU010000422.1 GCA_022567055.1 Planctomycetota bacterium | reverse complement strand
GAACAAATCACCAGCAAACCCCTGTAGACAGGCACGGAGCACGAGGCCGGCGATGACGACGTAATCCTACTCGGCGACTATAACATGATTCCCGGACAAGATGCCGCCAATTTTACTGCACTTAACCCAAACCAGTTTCTACGATTCGTCTCGACAACCGATACGTACCGACAATTCACGAACGTAAACGGAAACTTCCTGGATGGGTACGCGGTTACGCGGTTGAGAATGACCGAGTACATCGGTGGCAGTGCGCGAGTTTTCCCGCTTCACCGCTTTTACAGACGTACTCTCTCGTCGTATTCGGATAGAGTTTCTGAGCACCTGCCCATCGTGGCAGCTTTCACCATCACGAGAGACCAAGATCGAGACTGATGTCGCAGTTAGGTTGGCATCGGAGAAGGAAATCCTTGGGCAGCAGTGGATCAGAGAACATTAGGAGCGAGTCAAACGCCATAGACAGCGATAAGGCCGGATTTTTTTCGGGCTGGGCTGCATCGACCGTGACAACGAGTGGAGGCAAGACTATTGGACGATGGGACTCAGTGCAATTGCCAAATGTCTCTCAGCGTTGTGAACGTCGAATTCTTGGTGCTGACCCTTCCCACATGCCAGTCGAAATAGAGCAGATTGGTGCCGCCACTATGGCGCTCGGCCGCAACCCGCCGGGAGGGGTTTAATGTGCCGTCCTCCCGGAGTGTCAAGTCCCGGTCGATACGTACATCAAACAGATCCAAAGCTGGATCGAAATGATCCGTGATGGTCGGTCGTAGCGGTGTGCTATAGTAAGAATTGTCAGCAATATAGACGGTTTCCATTCTCCGCCTTAGTCGAGTGACCTTGGTCGGATAGTTGTCCGCCCCACTGCCCGTCGATGATCGGCTGTGTTTGGACCACCAGGCGTTGATCACATAGCAGACGGTCTGTTCCTTATCCGGATAGGCGGGGCATCGGTACATCTTGACGTTGCGGTAGTCTCCCCGGCTGTCCTTGGCTTCCTCGAGAAAGGGCATGAACAGCTCAAACCACGGTGGATTTGTTTGTGAACCACCAAGACCACGGGGGACAAAACCATCGTAGGCATCCGCATAGAACTCCGCAGCCAAGCCGATCTGCCGCAGGTTGCTTTTGCAGACCACACCCCAGGCCTGTTTTCGAGCCTTACCCAGCACCGGCATAAGAATGCCCATCAATACGGCAATGATAGCAATCACGACGAGCAATTCAATCAGTGTAAACGCCTTGTTCTTCATCATCGTCCCTTTTGGTGTCCAGCACTCCGGCCGTGTCGTGTAGTATAGCGTACCCCGCAGAATTGGACAACTGTGAATCTTATGTCATGCCGCGGCGACCGTCAGTTTTTCGCGCTTCCTGTTTGGCGTCATGTGCCTGGGAGCCTGATGTGGCCTTTCGCCATCGTACCATTTGATCCACTGACGAATGACCTGAGGAGCGTTCTCAACGCTCTCGAATCGGTACTGGCAAGCATACCCCGCTTTGAACTCCGAATGAGTTGCTCGCAGAGGCCATTATCCTCTGGCGTGTAGGCGCAATAAACTCCTGCTTCAGTCCATAGTCCCAGATTGTCTGGCAGTAAAGTGTGGAGCCGAATACGAGACCGTTGTACCGTTAATCTGTGCCAAGCCTCCGTACACGCTCGAGTAGGTGGTCATAATCTTTGTACACCCTGCCAGCGGCTCAATTCCCCTCAAAAGCATTCAACCGGCCATCTTGAGTTGCGACGAAGAGATGCCCGTCCGCTGCCGCAAGTCCGTCAAACACGGGCGGGGCCGGAAGCGCGATTTCCGAATACTTCTGGCCGTCAACCGTCGAAAGGCTCCAGAGAAATCCGGCCGAGCGGTCACCGTGGGACCGGTCTCGGGTACCCGCGACGAACAGAACGTCCTGTGACAGCAGCATCGCCTCGATCTGTGAGGGAGCAGGTAGTCGAAGACTCCAACGGCGGGTGCCGTCCGAAAACAAGTCGCCCGACGCCCAGCTCGACCTGTATCCGAAGGTCTCCGACGAGGAGAACGCCAGCAGTTGTGCGGTCGCGTCACGGTAGTGCCAATCGTGAATCCCCTTGCGTAAAGCCAACACCATCTTAGTCCAGGACGGCTCCACCAACCCCATTTTGCTGCTTCGCAGATAGGCACTCTTCTTGTCGGCGCGCCTGTTCTTGCCCGTTTTGGGATCAAATTGCCAGTTGGACAGATAAACGGATTGGCCGTCCCCAACCAGGCAGTCGGACAGGCCAAAAAATCCCTCGGCGATCGTTTCGCTCCAGACCAGGTTTCCTGTCCGCGGCTCAACGGCGCAAACGTGGATTCCCCCGTCGGCATCGGGAGAGCGTCCGGCGGCAACGTAGGCCAGACCGTCTTGGACGAGGACGGCGCCGGAAACCGGCCACGCGGATTCGATTTGACCGAAGGCAACGATACGTCGTGCGGTCGGAGCGGCGCGAAACCGCCAGACCATTTCTCCGTCGTCCGCTCGCAGACAATACAGGTAACCGTCGTGCGCGCCGAACAGGCACAGCCCTTCGAAGATCGTCGGCGGAGCATTAATACGGCCGTTCGCTGTGAATCGCCAGATGGGTGCCCCGGTTTCTACATCCACAGCGACTAAGGCGTGGTTGTCGGGAGAGGCCACGAATGCCTTGCCGCCGGCAATCACGGGAGGGGTGATGGTGTTGCCGACCCGGAGTTTCCACTCCTTGAGTGAGCGGGACGACGACGAGTCTGTGATGGGCGTCGTCCACTTCAGCCGTTGGGGGACTGGTAGTACGTTGGGTGTGCGGGCGCTGCGGCGGCCGTCGTGTCGATAGGTCGTCCACTGATCGATGCTTTCGACGGCTGTCTTCCGGTTGTTGATTTCCGCACCATACGCCGCCCCTTTCAACAAGCGTGGTTCGAGCCGGGATGCGTCTTGAGAAACGCGTGATGAGTGCAGAGCGATAAAGCCGCGCAGCGCTTCGGAGTAGCAGCCGCAGGCGTGCGGGTGGACGTAGAGCAGACCATGGGCCGCAACCGCGCCCAGACCGCAGCCGCCGCGAGCAAACTTGAATGTGCTCTTCTCGCCCGTCTTGAAATCCACAAGCGCCGCCTGCCTGGGAATAATCACGAAGCGGTCACAGGCCAGCATCAGTTGACAGCCGAGTTTGCCGGGTGTGGCCGTGTCTGGCCAGCTGCCGCGGCTGAGCAATTCCCGCTCCAGTGTTCCGGTGGCCGGGTCGAGCCCAAGCCAAAGCAACTGTTCGTCCGTCTTGCCGAACTCCGCCGTCGTTGCCGCCGCCGGTTTGCTTGCGCCCGTGCTTTGAACTTCGGCGGCTGCGTCCCAAAGCAGCAGCCCACGGGAATCTGACACGACCGTTCGCCCAGCGCTCGTCGTCGTACGGAGCCAGACCAGTCCATGCTGAAAGAAGTGGCCGACAAAGCGTTCATCCGCATAGTCCTTGCCCGGCCTTGCGTCCGTGGCCGCACCCCAGAGATACGCGCCGTTCGCCGCAGACAGCAAATGCAAAGCGCCATGGGATTGTACGGCCAGATACCCGTCCTTGGCAAAAGTGATCCGTTGCCTAGATCCCGCCGCCCAGGATTCGGTGCTGACTCGCCAGCGTTGTTCCCCGGTTGTCAGGCTCAGACAGACGGCTTGGAAGGCCCACCGTCCGTCCTTTGCACGGCGCCGCGATAGGAAATGAACTCGACCATCGGCAACAACAGTGCTCGAAATGCGTCTGTCCGAGTGCCTCCAGCGACGTTGAGCGCTGTCCGCAGCGAACGCCGTAATGCCCTCTTCCGTCTCAATCAGCAGAATGCCGTCGATGCATAGGAGTTTCTGAGGCGGATCATCGGTCGGGTACGCGAGCACCGTCTTCCCGGTCGCCGCATGCAGCGCCTCCGCAACTTTTTCGCCGACGATATAAACTCGATCGCCAAGGGCGACGATCCGGGGATTTGTCTCTCCGCTGCCCGTAACAAATGGTCCAGCCCACGGTTGCATCCAGAGCAACAGACCGTTGAACGCGTCGCGTGCTACCAGGTACTGCGGCATCGAATCCTGGCCGACATTGGCGAGCACGTTTTGCGTGACGTAGAAGTTCCGGCCCCCCGCCGAAACCAGGCTCTGCGTGCTCGATTTTCGACCCGCCATCGCGAACAGGGGACCGGCAATCCATTGGATACCGGTGGGAACGCCGACCAGTTGGTCTTCCGCTACCAGATTGCCATCGGGACCGTGCCACTGATGAGTCCACTCGCCCATCTTCGGTGAGCGCGGCTTGCGCAGCACCTGGTAAGTCTCGCCGCGCCGGATGTGGGCAACGCCGTTCGGACAGAGCACCCGCATCAGCTCTTGCCTCGGGATCCCCATCGGGTGATCGACGACGATCAGGTTCACCAGATTGTCGGCGTACGGCAGGCTGGTTGAGGTCCAGTGCTCGACCGAAACGGGACCGTACAGACCCGCGTCCTGGACGATCTTTCGCACCGATGCCACACGTGTCGCGTCGTTGTCGAGTCGATGCACCAGATTGTATCCGCGTCGGGCCAGGTTGACGGTTCGCGTGCCGTCAGCGCCGCCCAACTGAACGCACAGGCCGCCTGCCTTGCCTGTCGCATTGACCCGATCCTCGGCAGCCAAAGCGCCGTTTGCGACCAAGTGTCCGCACGCGGCCAACAAGAACGCAAAAGCGGCCACTGTTCGATCAATTCTGCTGCCACGTTGCCCTTGCATAGTTAAGCTCCTATTCAATTGCAATTGCCGATAGGAAATCTGATTTACGGATAACGGATAGGAGATTTGATTTCACGACCCTAGAAATGATGATACCCCCGAGAGAAAGTCAGATCAATGGGAAAACAGCCCTGGGGCTGTTGCACGTGGGGGTCGCATTCGGTCCATTTGAGCTTGGTACCAACCTTTTCATGTTTGCTCTCCTGGCTTATACGCGTAGCCGAACAGGTGAGAGTTCGGGAGCCAGAAATCTCACGACTTCGGCTACGGAGACTGGTAGTTCATTTTCTGGGAGTTGCCTTATCAACCAGCTATGGACGATCAGGCGGAGTCTTCGTCCGCTCTCGGAGTTGCTACAGCGGGACGCCCCCTGGCGACGAGCCAAACGGCTCCTCCCACTAACAGGAAAAATAGCAACCAGCGTGCCAGAGTTGTGATGAGGCCAGCATTGGGGACGGGCCAGTCGGCGCGCCTGAGCTCTTCCCCACGCTCGACCATCCAATGCCAGGCGGTATGCGCGACCATCACCGACAGAACTAGCGTGACCATCCGCTCGGCAAGGTGTCGAAACAGCAAGGCCAGCGCCGGAACGAGGACCACTAGCACCACGATCTGACCCAGCTCAACCCCGACATTGAATGACAACAGAGACAACAAGAGATGGGAGCCGGCGAACTGCATGGTTTCTCGCAAGGCGAAGGAGAAGCCGAAGCCGTGCACGAGACCAAAGGCGAAGGTCAGAACCCAGCTCCTCCGTAAGTTCACCGCAATGATGTTCTCAACCGCCATGTAGACGATCGAGGCGGCGATTAGGGTCTCGACCAGGGGCCGAAACCACGGG
>JADFHU010000421.1 GCA_022567055.1 Planctomycetota bacterium | reverse complement strand
ACTCCCTGTCTTACAAGGTCCAACACCCCTTCAGTACCAACAGTACCAGGATATAATCTATAAAGTGTGATATTATTCACGTTTTCAACTCCTAATTGATTTTCAAGTTCCAGTAATCCAGCAACCAAACCTTTCTTTGCTGTACCATAACCCAATCCATCAGAAAAGATCTTTATAGCTGCTTGAGAAGCAACAGTTAATATACTTAATTGATTACTTTCAATTCTCCTAAATTTTTGTACAAGATAATGAGATATTAAAAATGGAGCCATCATATCTAACTCAATAATATCCCTAATTTCGGATGCATCAGAATCTATCCCTAAAGGCCTATAAGTTCCAGCATTATTAACAAAAATATCTAATCTTTTTTCTCTATCATAAACATCACCGGAATGTGCACCTTCTATAAAAACACCACCATGTTCCCAGTCGATACCATTATCAACAGCATGGTCTAATTGCTTTCGTATTAGCGTTTCATATTGCTGATAATGTTCATTCAGAATATCGAGCGCATGAAGCAACAGCCAGGCGAATTCCACATTGTGACCGGCGGAGGTGTTGTCCTCGGCACTGGATTTCGCGCCTTCATCGCTAAAGCGATCCCAGCCCCAAACGATGTCGAACTTGATCTGAGGCGCGACGGTCCAATCCCCCCAAAACTGAGGAATGCCCGTGCCATACTCGGGGTGCAACATGCGTGTGCGGAGCAGCCCAATGGTCTCCAAGAGGGTCCGTCGGTGCAGCGGGTCCTGGGAACACTCGTACAGCGTGGTGTAGGCCTCCATCAGGTGCATATGGACATCGAGTGTCTTGCGGTCGCCTCCCTGAGCGCCGGGCCCGCACAGGTCCCAGTCCCGTTCGAACATCTCCCAGTAGCCGCCATGCAGCGTGTCCGCGCAGTGCTTCTTGACGAGATCGAACACGTTCTTGGCATACTTGAGGCCCCGTTTGTCACCCGTGGCCAGGGTGTATTCGCTCAGGGCATACATGGCGAAGCTCAGGCCGTAGAGGATCTTCTTGTCGATGGCGCATTGACCTGCCCGAGTCACCGTCCAGTAGAAGCCGCCGTGCTGCCGATCCCACATCCTGTCGATCAGGAAATCGACGCCCTCCTTGGCCAGGCGGCCACATCGCCCGTCGCCGTAGCCGGCCCGATGGGCAGCCGCCATGGCGTAGATCGTTCGGGTTTGGGCGATCAGGGATTTTTCATCCTCACCGCTGTCCTGGCCGTCCCGGTCGAAGTGGGTGATGAAGCCTCCATGTTGATCGTCTTTGCAGCGTGCCAGCCAGAAGGGCAGCAATTCGCCCGTCAGGTGATGTTTGCACTCCTCCAAACAGATTGACACCTTCTTGGCCGTGGCTGCCATGACTTGACCTCCCAGTCACTATCTGCCATGCGATACGAGGCGGGTCTCGCTACAAACCCATCTCTTTCACTATAGAATCCTTTTCCGTCGGCGAATACTTAGGCTGTGTCGGAAAACTCGATCTGGCTTCGAGCGGCCCTTTTTCTTGAACCGTTTTATCTGCTGCTGTCGCAGCAACTGTCGGATCAAGGCAGCCGCTGTTGTCCCTCTGGCCGCATCCGGCTGCATTGACGATAGAACAAACATCTCCTGCTTCGCCGTCTTTGCCAGGCGAAAAAATGGCTCGCTCTCGGGCCGACGACGGAGTTTTCCGACAAAGCCTAGCGTCTGGGGGGCTTTGTGTCAATTCGGAGGTCTAGCGACAGGCGAACTGCAACATCGTCTGAGCGATGTTGGACAGGCGTGCGACTTTCTCCGCGCCGCCTGCATCGATCGCCTCTTTGGGCATGCCAAAGACAACGCAGGACGCTTCGTTCTGGGCAATCGTGTGTGCTCCACTCTGGCGCATGTTCAACAGGCCCTTGGCACCGTCGTTGCCCATCCCGGTGAGGATGGTCCCGACGGCATTCGCAAGGTGGGATAGTCTTCAACCAGCAGGACCTTGAGCCGCCGCCTGCCGATCACGGGTTCTTCCATGCTTTGGGAAAGGACATCTGGCTCTATCGAAACCTTCATTCTGTACCCCAGAAAAGATGAAAACTTTTCTTGGGTGTCGGCGGAATCGCCGGGAGACATTATCAAATAGTGGAGGAAGGGTCTTCGTGGCGAAAACGAATGGTCATCAATGGCTTTGAAGCAGTCCCGGCAAGGTCAGCGATATGGCGGGCACATAGGTGACCAGCAGCAGCACCAAGAGACTGACCGCCAGAAAGGGCCGGACCTCTCGGCTTAGAGTCCCTAACAAAATAAGTCGCTCGAATGCAGACTCATTTTGCGTAGGTGCTCTTAGACGCGTCAACGAGATTGCCGATGCCACCGGCGACAAAGAGGCAGACGCCGACGGGGGGCGTGGTCAGGCCGATCACCAGGTGGAGTACGGCCATGACGGCGAACTGCAACGGGTCGACCCCAGTGGCGCCAGGCAGAGCAGCAGCGTGGGTAGACGAGTGCCAATGCTTGAAAGAGGTAGGTGGATCGAAGGCTCCTAAGGGAAAGACGCAAAGACCGTTGGAGTCGTTCGCGGGGCGTTATGAACCAGCCCGTCAGAGGCGTCAATCGGTTTCTGCGGGCCTGCCACCAGGGCAATCGCCTTAATAATGGTGACGCAAGCGCGCCTTTGCTCTTGCCCTCTCCACCGGTTACCGATTACTGATTACCGATTACCGACCCACGGACCCACTGACACGAGTCCTTGTGGCCCTAGCGTGCCTCCGCTACAATGCGACAGCGCTAGACTGACGTGCTTTTGATCTCGATTTCGCAAGACGAGTGGAGGTTGCTTATGGAACGCTCAATGGCTTTGACCGTCAATGGGAAAGAGACCACGCTGGTCACAGACCCGTCCCGTCCCCTTCTGGACGTGTTGCGCGAGGAGCTGCATCTCACGGGCACGAAATATGGCTGCGGCAAGTCCGAGTGCGGGGCCTGCACGGTACTGATAGGCGGCGAAGCCGTGCGCTCCTGTTACGAGGACGTGGGGGATGTTAAAGACCGGCCGATTACGACCATCGAGGGCTTAAGTTCCGGTGAGACGCTGCACGCGGTGCAGGAGGCCTTCCTCGCCGAGGGGGCCCTGCAGTGCGGCTACTGCACGCCGGGGATGATCATGAGGACCGTGGGCCTGTTGACCGTCGATCCCCGGCCCTCCGATGAAAAGATCATTTCCTGGATGAACCCCAACATCTGTCGTTGCGGTGCCTATCCCAAAATCATGAAGGCCATCCGTCGGGCCGCTCGCCTCATGTCGGAGGTAACCTCCCAATGACTGCTAAAACCCTCCAAGGGGAAACGCCCGCAAAAGGTCCGGCCGCGGCCGAGGGACCGGAGTTTGACCCCAGTCGACGCCTCTTCCTGCAAATGCTGGGGGCCGGTCTCGTGATCACGGTCCTACCCGATGTCTCCCCCGGCCAACGCCGCTCCGGAGGATCCGGGCCTGCGGCGACCGTCGGGGCACGGTTGCAGATCAATCGCGAAGGTGTGGTCACGGTCTTGACGGGCAAGGTGGAAGAGGGCCAGGGATCGCGGGCGGAACTCACCCAGGCGGCGGCCCAGGAACTCCGCCTCCCGGTGGAACAGGTCCGCATGGTGATGGCCGATACGGATCTTGTCCCCAACGACGGCATCACGGCCGGCAGTCGCACCACGCCGGTGAATGTCCCCAGCGTGCGTAAGGCGGCCTCGACCGCCCGGGAACTGCTCAAAGGCCTGGCCGCCCGAGCATGGCAGGTGGATCCTCAGACCCTGACGGTCCGTAATGGCGTCATCACCCAGCGACAGGGCGGACAGACGCTCAGCTACGCGGATCTGGCCCGGAGTCAGAACCTGGCCGAGGTTTTCAAGGCGCAGATCCCGGCCGATGTGACGCTGACCGAGTTGGGCCAATGGGATGTCCTGGGCCGGTCCGTGCCGCGTCCCAACGGTCGGGACCTGGTGACCGGTCGACATCAGTATCCCCGGGACAAGACTGCTCCCAACATGCTCTATGGCAAGATCCTGCGGCCTCCCTCTTATGGGGCCACCCTCACGGCCATTGATCTAGTGTCGGCCCGGGCCTTGCCGGGGATCCGCGTGGTCCGCGAAGGGCAGTTTGTCGGCTGTGTCGCCCCTTCGACCTTTCGTGCGGCCGAGGCGCTCAAGGCCATGGCCAAGACGGCGACCTGGAAGGAAGTCCCCGCTCCCTCCAGTCAAGACCTGTATACCCATCTCAAAGAAAACGCCCGTCCCAGCCGGCGGTCACGTTCGTACGACCACGGCTCCCTCGACCAAGGCTTTGAGCAAGCCACGACAGTCCTGACTGAAAGCTACCGGGTCGCCTATGTGCAGCATGCCCCCATGGAGCCCCGCTCCGCCACCGCCCAGTGGACGGGGGACAAACTGACGGTCTGGACCGGCACGGACAACCCGCACCGGGTCAGGGCCGATCTGGCCCGGTCTTTGGGTATCAGCCATGAGCAGGTCCGCTTGATTGTCCCCGACATGGGCGGGGGCTTTGGCGGCAAGCACAGCGGTGAGGCGGCCCTGGAGGCGGCCCGTCTGGCCCGCGCGGTGGGCCAACCGGTGGCGCTGCAGTGGACCCGTAGCGAAGAGTTTACCTGGGCCTATTTTCGTCCCGCCGCGCTGATTGAGTGCAAGGCGGGCGTCAATGCCGAGGGGGGACTGTGCGCATGGGACTTCACCAATATCAATGCCGGCGGCTCGGCCTTGGAACCGCCCTACGCGATCCCTCACAGCAGAGCCCGAACCCTGGGCTCGGATGGACCCCTGCGCCAGGGCGCCTACCGGGGCTTGGCGGCCACCGCGAACAACTTCGCGCGCGAGTCCTTCATCGACGAATTGGCCGCCGCGGCCGGCCGGGACCCGCTGGCCTTCCGACGAAGTCACTTGAACAACGCCCGGATTCGGGTGGTCCTGGAAAAGGCCGTCAAAGAGTTCAACTGGGAGGAACGCCGCCAGAGAATCACCCCCGAACTGGGTGTGGGCCTGGCCTGCGGCACCGAAAAGAACTCGGTCGTGGCGGCCTGTGCGGAGGTGGCGATCGACCGCAGGCGGGGCCGGATCAAGGTGCTGCATGTCACGGAGGCCTTCGAATGTGGGCCGATCATCAATCCCGCCAATCTGGAGTCTCAAGTACAAGGGTGCATCGCGATGGGGTTGGGAGGGATCCTACGCGAGGCCATGGCATTCGAAAAGGGGGCCATCTCGAACCCGAGTTTCGGCAAGTATCAGGTTGCCCGCTTCGAAGACATGCCCACCATCGACGTTCATCTGGTCGCCAACCACAAGATCCCCGCGGCCGGTGGGGGAGAGACCCCCCTGATCGCCATTGCCCCGGCCGTCGCCAACGCGGTGGCGGCCGCCACCGGCGTGCGCATTCGCTCCATGCCGATGGGGCCCGAGTTGCGCCGTCTGCGCGTGAAGTCATGATTTCGGCGGTGGTCTTGGCCGCGGGCCAATCGCGACGCATGGGCACGCAGAAACTGCTTTTGCCCTGGGGTCCGTCGAGCGTCATTGGTCACATTGTCGACCAACTCCTAACGACGTCCC
>JADFHU010000420.1 GCA_022567055.1 Planctomycetota bacterium | reverse complement strand
TCATCTCATCTTCACGTCATCTTCAGCCGCTTCTCAATCGCGAAATCCTCCGCAGTAGGCCCACTACAACTCTGGTTCCGCTCAATCGGGCGCGACTGAATCTGACGCAAATCTGAGCGATAAATGATTCATTTTTTTATGCGCGGCCCCTAAACAAATTCAAATCTCAAATCACCAAAATGCCAAACACCGTCTGATGCTGGCCAGTCGCTCCTGTTTCGAGATTTGGGATTTGGACATTCGGTATTGTTTCGGATTTCGGATTTGACATTTCGGATTTTGGTCTCTGATCAGGGTTATTCGATATAAAACCGTGCGGGTTCTCCAATGCAATATCGACCGAGCAGTCGGTCCGTGCTCTAGCCCTTCAGTTCTGTCATCATTTCAGTGCTCTCCCCAAATTTTTCCACCGGCGTTCCCAAGTGGTGCAGCGCGAATAAGTGAAGGTTGGACATGGATGTGTTGTCTTCATATTGGAGGGCACGGCCGGGCTTGATGGCTCCGGCGCCCCCTCCGGCGATGATGAGTGGGAGATCTTCCTCTCCGTGCTCATGCCCATCGGAGAGGCTTGATCCGTAGACGATCATGGCGTTGTCCAGGAGGGAGGCGCCGTCATCCTCGACCTGTTTCATGCGATTCAGGAGATAGGCCACCTGCTCGTGATGCCATTTGTTCACCGCGCTGTACATGTCGCGCTTGGAGGCTCTCGACGCCCAGGAGGTCTTGCCATCGTCGTCTTCGGTCTTGCCGGAGATGTCCTTGTAGTGCGAGAGTGCATGCCATGTTCCCTGCACGCCATCGACGAACTTGAAGTAGCGATTGCTCTGTCCGTGGTCCAGCATGAAGGTGCAGATGCGCGTGGCACCGGACCAGAACGCCATGACCATCAGGTCCATCATGGTCCGCATGTATTCGCCATGGTCCGTCGGGATGCCCAGTTGCGGCCGTCTGATCGCATAGGGAAATGCTTCGGCATCGGCCTTTCGTGCCTGGCGTTCCGCGAACTCGATCCGTTTCTCCACGGCCCGAACCGATTCGAGGTATTCATCCACCTTGCGTCGATCGTGTGCGTTGACCCGGCGTTTCAGGCGCCGCGCCTCTTGCGACACCAGGTCGAGGACACTCCTGTCGGCCATGCCCTCATCGGCGCGACGAAACATGCGGTCATAGACCATGCGGGGTGAGGTCTCGCGGCTGGTGGGCGTGCCGGTCTTCGTCCATGAGATGGTGTTGCGGGGCAGGTTGTTGGAGAAATACCCTTCGCCCTTGAGTGACAACTGCAGAGTAGGTAGCGGCGTCTCACCGCCAATGTGCCGGGCCGCCAATTGGTCCACCGAAATGCCACCCGCGTCGATGCGCTTGCCGTCATAGCGTCCGCCGGTCAGCCAGGTGGCCGTGCCCGCCCCATGCCCATTGCCGCGTGGGGTCCACACGTTCTTGGGGATGATGAGATCCTCCTTGAGGGACTCCAGGGGCGACATCCATTTATTCAGTTTTAAGATCCGTCCATCCTGAGCGACCTCTTCCGGCTGCCAGGTGCCTTCGGCGACCCCATTGGGAAAATAGAGGTAGGCGAGCTTTAGTTTGGAGTCGGTCTTCCGATTGGCGGCGTTTGCCGCCCGTGGCGCGAAGGATTCGAGGAAGGGGAGCGACAGGGCGGCACCCATGGCTCTCAACAGTGTGCGTCGCGATAGGGCGTCCGAGTTTTCGGTATGCAAGAGGCGAGTCGTCTTCCAGGTATTCATGATTCACCTACCCTTCAATTATCGGCATCGGGAACCTTATTGTATTGGAAAGGATAACTCTGGACAATACCCAGGACGAGGGAGTGAAATCGATATCCATCCTCTTCCAGTTGGGAGACGATTTGCCTTACGGCCCGTTCATCGTAGTATTCAAGCTGTCGCCCCAGGCCGTAGGAGAGCATCTTTCGGGTAATCTGCCGCGCCAGGTCATTGAATCGTCTTTCGATGATGATCCGCCTCAAGCCTGTTGCTCCGGTAAACGTTGTCCCGTCCGGGAGTTCGCCGCGGGCATCGACCGGCTTATCGTCGATTTCATCTCTCCATCGTCCAAACCAGTCGTAGTGTTGCAGGCTGAATCCCAGCGGATCCATCTTGCTATGACAGCCATAGCAGTTCGGATTCTTGCGATGGAGTTCTAGCTTTTGACGTTCGCTCAGTTCCTCTTGGTCCTCGATTTCGTCGGAAAACTCGCTGACATTGGGCGGCGGGGGGGGCGGGGGGGTGCCGAGCACCGTCTCGAGGATCCATTTGCCCCGCACGACCGGACTGGTGCGGTGGGGAAAGGAAGTCACGGCATGGATGCTGCCCTGGCCCAGAATCCCGCCGCGCTGTGCATTGCTCAGCGCGACGCGTCGCATCTGTCCGCCCTGGATTCCTTCCAGGTCATAGTGCCCGGCCAGTTCCTCGTTGAGGTAGGTGTAATCCGCGTCGATGAGTCTGTGGAGCGGCTGGTTCTCGCGTAGCAGCGAAACGAAAAAGAGGGACGACTCGGCCTTCATGGCGTCCATGAGGGATTCGGTACACCAGGGATTGTCGATGGGGTCTAGCCGAATGCGGACGCCGAGGTCGTCGTATCCGAGCCACTGCGCTGCGAAGACCTGACCCAAGGCATCCGCCTTGGGATCTGCCAGCATGCGCTCGACCTGTTTGCGTAAAATGGAATCCTCATGCAGTTGGCCCCTCTCCGCCAGGTCGGCCAGTCGCTCATCCGGTATGGAGGCCCATAGAAAAAAGGAGAGACGGTTTGCCAATTCCCAGTCGTTGACCCGATAGGCTTGATCGGTGTCCCGCGACGATTCGATCTTTAGCAGAAAGTTTGGCGAGAGCAGGGCCGCGCTCAGGGCCTTCTTGATGGCGCCCTCGAAATCCATGCCTGCCTTCCGAGCGGCTTGAAAGGTCGCCAGGGCTAGGTCCAATTCCTCCTCGGCCAGGGGACGCCGGTAGGCTCTCTTTAGAAACCTTTGGAGGATGAAGGCGGCCGCCTCCTCTTCGGACACGTCCCCACTGGGTTCGCTCACGAAAATCCGTCTTCTCGCCGCCCGTTGCTCGTCTGTCTTCGGCGTCTCGGGAAGGGCCAGGGACATGATCTTATCGACCACGGCGACATAGCGTTCGAACAGGGCAGGCTGTAGAAAGAGGGTGTTGGCGCTGTTGTCAAAGCCGCTGGTGCCACTCAGATCGATGGGGAAATCCTCTGTCAGGTTCAAGTCCATGCCAAAGAGATCCCGAATGGCATGGTTGAATTCGACGTGGGTCAACCTGCGAACCGGTTCATATCCCGGATTGTCGATTTGGCTGTAGTCAAAGTGATTGATCTCCTGGTCGAGCCAGGCCAACAGACGTTTCCTTTCGCCTGGGGTGGGTTGTGGTTTGCCTTCGGGCGGCATGTCATGGTTTTTCAGCCGCTCCATGACATTGACCCAGGTATCCTTGTGGCGGACCAAGGGAGACGATTCGAGCGTGCTCTCCAGATCGATGTCTCCTTTGCCGGTATCCTGATCGTGACATCTAAAGCAGAACGCCTGGACCAACGACTCGGGTGAACGTGGTGCTCCGCTATCCGCCGTTAACACGAAGGGCGTCAGAATCACAGCAAGAAAGACTTGGGACATCGTGATGTTTCTTTCCAGTTCAAGCCACCCGTTCACTGATTTGCATGGCCGATTATGGCGTATCATGACGCCGATTGCAAGCAGGGTATGAACAGCCAAAGAAAAGGGGCCAACTTGTCTTCAAGGTGCCCGTATCCTACACTGGAGTGAAAGGTTCAAGCTTCGCTTGAATGAGGATATTCTTACCATGAAGTTAAGATGAGAAGGCTGTCCTCCACGAGCGTTAGACGCTCTAATACGCACTCACCGTAACGTGGTGCAATTGACTTTCAGCCAATCAAGGAGAACAGCCATGACTAATGTAACACTCGGAGTCGACTTGGGCGACAAGAATCATGAAGTATGCGTGCTCGACGTAGCGGGCCAGGTAATAGATCGCTTTATGGTTGGCAATACCAAAAATCAGATTCACAAGGCATTTGCAAAGTATGCTGGCGCTCTGGTTGCGATGGAGACCGGAACCCATTCTCCCTGGGTCAGTCGCGAGCTGGAAGCCTTGGGCTGTAGGGTCCTGGTCGGCAATGCCCGCAAGCTCCGGGCGATCTGGGCTCGTTCTCAGAAGACCGATACCAAGGATGCCGAAATGCTGGCACGTATAGCACGGTTGGACCCGAAGCTGCTGTATCCGATCCGTCACCGTGGCCAAAAGGCACAGGTTGACCTGGAACAAATCAAAGCCCGTGATTTACTGGTCCGTCTACGAACCGATCTGATCAACCATGTCCGCTGTGTGGTCAAGAGCCTGGGGGAACGCTTGTCGAGGTGCAGTGCCGCCTCTTTCCACAAGAAGGTCCAGGAGGAACTGCCGGATGACCTGCGTACGGCCTTGATACCATTGCTTGAGCAAATCGGCTCGCTGACTGGACAGATCCGAGCCTACGATAAGCAGCTTGAACACGTGGCCGAGACCACTTACCAGGAAACCGTCTGCCTGCGTCAGATCCAGGGCGTCGGCTTGATTACGGCTTTGGCCTATATTCTGACGCTAGAGTCTCCGGATCGATTCGACAAGAGTCGTGCCATCGGTCCCCATTTGGGCTTGACGCCTCGTAAGGACCAATCGGGCAGCAGTGATAAGCAGCTACGCATCAGCAAGGAAGGAGATGTTTATTTACGGCGTCTACTGGTCAGTTGTGCCCAGTATATCCTGGGCCCCTTTGGTCAGGACAGTGACTTGCGTCGCTACGGCGAGCGTTTGATAGCCCGTGGCGGCCGCGCGGCTAAACGCAAGGCGGTGGTCGCGGTGGCTCGCAAACTAGGCATCTTACTTCATCACCTTTGGTCGACAGGTGAAGTCTATCAGCCTTTGCACAATGCGAAACCTGCCGCCTAGTCTCAGGGCACCGCTGTCAGAAAGGAAATTATCATGAAGTCCAAGGTTTTAGAACTGAATAAGGAAACGCCTACGGCGAAACTATTTGATCATTTCATACACCCCCCAACCGAAGCCAGATGGGGGGGTGGAATTGAAGACTCACGACACCCCTGGTTCCTCTCGCCGGGTTTGTCATAACGTACAGTGTACTTAGGGATTGACCCTTGCGGACACCATTTACAAAGCTTTTGACGTCTTGGTCTGGAAGACTGCGGTCCATGCTAAGATCCTGCCTCCTGGCGGAGGCGACTGAAGAGATCGTCATGAAGTTTGCAGCTTCCCAAGACGTACCTTAACAGGCACCGGGCCCAAGCCAGGCCCACACACAGAGTGCGAATGGAAGCAAGACAGACAAGGCTTTGAAAAAATAGTTCGCAACGGTAAATATTATGCTTGAATAGCCTTCTCATGGAAGGCATGGAGTCGGTTTGGAAAATGTGGCGATTCCAAAGCAGGAGGGTTCGCCCCGACCGGCAGATCATACGAAGCTTGGAGTAAACCGTGCGACGAAAAACCGAGCCACAAGGCAACAGAAAAAATAATAACTCGCGGCATTGCTACAGCTACTAAAGAGCGCATAAAAAAATG
>JADFHU010000419.1 GCA_022567055.1 Planctomycetota bacterium | reverse complement strand
CTCGATGCCTACAACAAACAGGGCGGCGCCGTGACTACCCGTGAAAATGTGCATCGAATGGCGGACGCGAATAAGGCCTTTGCCCACTTCGCCTGGTAGCAACCGAAGCACACCCCGCCACGTCTGTATTTTGCCGTCGAAGGAAATAGCCGTGGTATTTTTTTGGATACATTTTTCACAGCCTCAGATGAAAGAGCTGAAAAAAACACGAAACATTGGGATCATGGCCCACATCGATGCCGGTAAGACAACGGTGTCGGAGCGGGTCCTCTACTACACCGGCAAGACGTACAAGATGGGGGAGGTCCACGACGGAACGGCCGTCATGGATTACCTGGAAGAAGAACAGAAGCGGGGCATTACGATCACTTCGGCGGCCACCAAGTGTCCTTGGCGTGATCACGAGATTAATCTTATCGATACGCCCGGCCACATTGACTTTACCGCGGAGGTGGAGCGGTCGTTGCGCGTGCTTGATGGGGCCGTCGCGGTCTTCGATGCGAGTGAGGGGGTCCAGGCACAGAGTGAAACCGTGTGGCGACAAGGCCAACGGTATGATTTGCCCAGTCTCTGTTTTGTCAACAAAATGGACAAAGTAGGGGCCGACTTCGAGATGTGCCTGGAGAGCATTCGCAACAAACTCCTCGCCAATCCGGTCCCGCTCCAGATTCCCATCGGCACCGCGGATTCTTTCTCGGGGATCATTGATCTGATCAAAATGAGGGCCTTTTTCTTCGAGGCGGCTCACATGGGCGCGAAAATCCGCGAAGAGAGCATCCCCGGTCACCTTGTGGACGAGGCCCACCGTTGGCGAAACAAGATGATCGAGTCCGTCGCAGACTTTGACAATGCCTTGATGGATTGCTTCCTGGAAGATGAACCGGTAGAAGAGGAATTGCTGTATCGCGCGATACGGGCCGGGACCCTGAGTAACAAGGTACACCCCGTCTTGGTGGGGTCGGCACTGAGATACATTGGCGTGCAAAAACTCCTCGACGCCGTGGTAGCCTATCTTCCCTCCCCCTTGGACCGTCCCGACATCATCGGACACCCGGGTCATGACCCAACCAAAGAGGTTACCCTAAAGTGTGATCCTCAGCAGAGCTTAGTGGCCTTGGCGTTCAAGATTGCCAGTGATGCCCATGGAGATCTGAGCTTCTTGAGGATCTACCAGGGGACCCTTAAATCGGGAACACGGGTGTTAAATGTCAATCGCGACAAGAAAGAGAACATCACTCGCATCTATGAGATGCATGCCGCGTCGAGAATGAACGTGGACGTTGCAGAGGCGGGGGATATCGTCGCCGTCGTGGGGCTTAAGCAGACTCTGACGGGCGATACGATATGCGACACCAAGAAACCTGTGGCGCTGCCCAGCATTTCCTTTCCGGCCACAGTGATTACCATGTCCATTGAACCTCGATCCGCGGCGGACAAGGCGAAGTTGGCGGACGCGCTGGTCGCATTACAGCGTGAAGACCCCACCTTTAAACACAAGACAGATCCCGAGACCGGACAGACCGTTATTAGCGGCATGGGCGAGTTGCATCTGGAAGTGCTGCAAAACAAACTGGTTAAAGACATGGGGGTCAATGTACGTGTGGGCAAACCCAGAGTTGCCTACAAGGAGGCGATTACACGACCCGCCCGGGCCGAAGGGAAGTTTGTGCGTCAGACGGGTGGTCACGGTCAGTACGGGCACGTCGTTCTCGAGATCGAACCCTGCCTCCCAGCGGCAGGAAGCCCGGAGGACCGAATCCAGTTTGCGACAGATTTGGCGGCCGGCTCCGTTCCCAAGGAGTACTTTGGCTCGGTCGAACGGGGGGCGACCGACGGGTTGGGCTGCGGGACCCTGGCCGGCTATCCGGTGGTGGGCTTGAAAGTGACCCTGGTCGACGGATCCTTCCACTCCGCGGATTCCTCTGATCTGGCCTTTGAGCAGGCTGCGGCCATTGCCATAGAGAAAGCCATCAAAGAGGCTGGACCGATCTTGCTAGAGCCAGTTATGCGGGTTCAGGTGGCCACCCCCGAGGCCAATTTCGGGGCAGTGCAGGCCAGCCTACTGGGGCGCCGCGGGCTCATCACCGACTGTCATCTCCACGGTGAGATGCGCGTCATCGATGCGGACGTTCCGCTGGTGGAGATGTTCGGTTTTTCCAGCCACTTACGCAGTCAAACGGCGGGCCGAGGCACCTTTACCATGGCACCTTCGACCTACGAGAAGGTGCCTGAACAGGTTGCCCGGCAGATCATTCTTTGAAGGTTTCGACACGTTTCCGGGGCGGCACAGACTTTTTGAGGCGACGCAGACTTTTTTAAGCTACGCACAATTTTGTCAACATTTTGTTGACACTGTATTGCCCGTCTGGTAAATTTGGTCCTTTTCTCCCGCAATGGAGCACCCAAGGTGTCTGCGCGGGGCAGGACAGAGCATGGTCTGTGCAAGAAGACCAAGGACTTGCTGACACGACAGACGGTCACGAAGCCCGGTCAAGTGCATAACCATGAGTGGCGTCAGTCAGGTCCAGGTTTTAGGTCTGGCGAGAGTGAACGCGAGCCACGCGCACGCTGAAGTTGCCGACGTATGCGACCGACAGTGGGAGCACGCGGAGCCACGCCGAAATCAGAATCAGGCACTAGTTTCAAATACGGTGTTTGATTCTGTCTCAGTCTTCAGACGTAACGTAAGGGGCTTTTGGCTCCCTCATGGCGACGTGTTGTGGGGTCGGAGCTACGATCCCGTGTTCATGACAGGGGTTGCTGCTGCGAACAATCGGGTCATGAGTCAAGAAATGCACTGCTAAGGAATGCCTATGTCGTCTGCAAGCGAAAGAATTCGGATCAGGATGGAGGCGTATGATTACCGCGCCCTCGACGCCTCCGCCAAAGAGATCGTGGAACACGCGCGGAAAACCAATGCCCGGGTCAGTGGCCCCGTTCCCTTGCCCACCCGCATCGAGCGGTATACGGTATTAAAGAGTCCGCATGTCAATAAAAAGTCACGAGAACAGTTTGAGTTGAGGACGCATAAGCGACTGATTGACATTCACGATGCGAACGCCCGAACGGCCGAAGTCTTGAATCGGCTCGTCGTGCCGGCGGGCGTTTTTGTCAAAATAAAGGCTTAGGGACCGAGAAGAAAACAGCGGCTTCCATTGTACAATCTTGGCTGCGATAGCAGCGTTGTTAAAGAACCACGAAATAACCTGGACCGGTACTCTACCTAATTAAGGGCATAACGAAACCATGGCCATGTTGCTAGGAAAGAAAGTGGGCATGACGCGTGTGTACGACGAGGCGGGGAAGCTTGTGCCCGCCACGGTCGTTCAGGCGGGTCCTTGTGTCGTGACACAGATCAAGAGCATCGAATCGGATGGGTACAATGCCGTGCAAATCGGTTTTGATGACATGAAGCCCTCCAGGCGTAAGAAACCCATGATCGGGCATAGTCACAAGGCGTCCACTGTCCCCAAGCGATTTGTGAGAGAGATTCGATTCCCTGACAAATCGGTGCCCGAGGCGAACCTGGGTGACTCCATGACCGTGGCAGACTTCTCGGATATTCAGAGGGTGGATGTGGTGGGGACGAGCAAGGGCAAGGGCTTTGCCGGCGTCATGAAGAGGCATGGTTTTGGTGGTTTTCCCGCGTCACACGGTTGCGAACGCAAACACAGGGCCCCGGGTTCCATCGCCAGTCACTGCTCCAATGCTGGGACAGGGCCTGGTCCCAAAAAAGGCAAAAGGATGGCGGGGCACATGGGCACTGTTCGTGTGACCAGCAGAAACTTGGCCCTCCTGTCTGTCGACACGGAGCAGAATCTATTGGTTGTCAAAGGTGTCGTCCCGGGCGCCGCCGGCAGTTACTGCGTTGTTAAATCCGCCAAGTAGGTCGGGCGAATTTCTGGAGCACCGAATCTAGCCATGATTGAACTGACTGTACACAACCCTGAGGGGCAAGAACTCGAAAGCATCCGTGTCGACGAGGCCCTGTTGGGTGAAAAAGTGAGGTTTTCCCTCTTGAAGCAAGCCATCGTCATGTACCACGCCAACAGGCGCGTGGGTACGGCGGCCACCAAGAGTCGCGGGATGGTGTCCGGATCAGGCAAGAAGCTCTTTCGGCAAAAAGGCACCGGCAATGCGCGTGTGGGCAACAGCCGAACGGGCAAGCGGGTAGGCGGTGGCGTTACCTTCGCCAAAGTGCGTCGAGACTTCGGAAAGGACATGCCCAAAAAGCAGAGGCGCCTCGCTCGGGATTCTGCCGTGCTCGCTAAGCTCCAAGGCCAGCGGGTGGTGGTGGTTGACGGATTGTCGTTCGAAGCGCCGAAAACAAAGGCTTTTGCCACCATGCTGGGCAAGCTTGGCATTGAGAGGAGTTGCCTGGTGGCCGTCAAGGAACAGGACGACAGCATTTATAAGTCGGCCCGAAATCTTCGCAAGATTGACGTCACCCGTGTCTCGGATTTGAGCGCCGGTAGTATCTGCGGGCACGAAAAAATGCTCTTTACCAAGGAAGCACTTGAGGCGTTTCTCGATAGGAAAAGACCGGAATCCGCTTGACTGGTGAGTGGGCGGTGGACCCCGAAGAGACTACAAGATCAGGTACGGATAGAACGCAGCGATGAATGACTACAATGTAATTGTACGGCCGTTGGTGACGGAACAGGGGATGCACTTTGCCAATACCAAGGGGGCGTACAGCTTCGAGGTGAACAAGAAAGCCAATAAGATTCAAATCAAAGGCGCTGTTGAAAAGGTTTACGGCGTAAAAGTCGACAAGGTACGGACCGCGATGCACAAGGGTAAGCCCAGGCGCCGAGGGCGCACGGCGGGCATGACCAAGTCCTGGAAGAAGGCGGTCGTGTATCTGAAGGGTGACGATCACATTGATTTGTTCTAGTTCTGACCCTCCGTTGAGACGATAAACAGCCATGGGTATTCGCATTTACAAACCGACCAGCGCCGGACGCAGAAACAGCTCCGTAAACGACTACGCGGAACTGACGGCGTCGACGCCGGAAAAGACACTCTGTAAGAGAATAAAAAAGCACGGGGGACGAAATCATCACGGGAAAACAACCGTTCGTTTCCGGGGCGGAGGGGCCAGACGTATCTACCGTCTGATTGACTTCAAAAGGAACAAAGACGGCGTCTCCGGGACAGTGGCTACGGTCGAATACGACCCCAACAGAACCTGCTTCATCTCGCTGGTCCAGTACGAAGACGGAGAAAAGCGATACATTCTAGCGCCGCTGGGTATCCAAGTGGGGGAGGCCGTAGAGAGCGGTGAATCCTGCGAGCCCAAGGCGGGCAATGCCATGCCTTTGGCCGCGATCCCTTCGGGTATGGAGATTCACAACATTGAGATGACTGCCGGGCAGGGCGGCAAGCTCTGTCGAGGAGCGGGCAATGCGGCCAGGATCGCCGCTAAGGAGGGGAACTGGGTATCGATCATCCTCCCGAGTGGTGAAATGCGAATGGTTCGCAAAGAGTGCCGCGCTACCATAGGCCGAGTCAGCAACCCCGATCATCAGCGTGTGCGTATCGGCAAGGCCGGGCGCAAGCTGATCGAAAAGTCGCTGCCGTTTTGGAAGAAGGCCCAGGCCCAAA
>JADFHU010000418.1 GCA_022567055.1 Planctomycetota bacterium | reverse complement strand
CTGGCGGCCCGAGGGGACAAGCTCCCGGTGCCGGTCGACCGCCCCTACGCCTTCTTCGTCGAACCCGAGCAGGGCGACGGCGGTCAAGTCGTGGACGTCGCGACACTCTTTCTAAGCAACAGCGAGTGTCCCTTTCGCTGCCTGATGTGCGACCTCTGGCGGCACACCCTGGACGGCCCCACGCCACCCGGCGTGATCCCGCGGCAGATCCGTTTCGCACTGACGCGTCTGGGGCCGGCGACCCATCTCAAACTCTACAACAGCGGCAACTTCTTCGATCGCCGCGCGATCCCGGAAGAAGACTGGCCCGAGATCGCCCAACTGGCCCGACCCTTTGCCCATGTCACGGTGGAGAACCATCCCCGGCTCTGCGACGATCGCTGCCTGCGCTTCAAATCAATGCTGGCCGGTCGCTTCGAGATCGCCCTGGGACTGGAGACCATTCATCCCACGGTCTTGCCTCGGCTCAACAAGGAGATGACGGTGGATGACTTCGATCGTGCGGTCGAACGCCTGTTGGCCGGCGACATTGCGGTCCGTGCCTTCATCCTGCTGCGTCCCCCCTTTCTCTCTGAGGTAGAGGGTGTCGAGTGGGCCATCAA
Source organism: Planctomycetota bacterium (assembly GCA_022567055.1). GTDB lineage: Bacteria > Planctomycetota > Phycisphaerae > Sedimentisphaerales > Anaerobacaceae > JAIPFM01. The sequence goes on along the minus strand of JADFHU010000418.1, from coordinate 5,011 downwards.
ATCGATGGATCACGCCTTTTCCCGGGGCGTGACCTGTTGCGCCGTCATCCCCACGCGGGCCGGCAACGGGATCATGGAACAACTGGAAGCGCAGGGCCACTTTTCCTCACCCCGACTGTCCTCCCTGGAAACAGTGTTGACTCGAGGATTGGCCATGAAGCGAGGGCGGGTGTTCGTCGATCTCTGGGATGCCCAGCGCTTCGCCCACTGTTCCCGCTGCGCCGAGGCCCGCATCCAGCGGCTCAATCGCATGAACCTGAGCCAAGCGTGGGAAGCGCCGGTTCGCTGTCGTTGTGAGGCGAGGCCATGAACAGGATGACCTGTGATGTTGTCATCCTCGGTTCGGGACTGGGCGGCAGCCTGCTGGCGATGGTCTTGCACCGACTGGGACGAAGAGTCGTCATGATGGACCGCTGTGTCCATCCAAGATTCACCATCGGGGAGTCCTCGACACCCATCGCCGACATGCTGCTGGCGAGAGTCTGTCGCCGCTATGCGCTGCCGGAGATTGCGCCCTTGGCCGCGTATGGCGCAACACGCCGAGCCCACCCAGAACTCTCCATCGGTCTCAAACGGGGCTTCAGCTACTTTGGCCACACACCCGGCCAGGCCTTTCAAGTTCATCCCGATCACCGAAACGAACTGCTGGTCGCGGCCAGCACCAACGCCGAGACCGCCGACTCCCATTGGCTCCGCAGGGACATCGACGCCTTCCTGGCCCAACAGGCCAGATCCATGGGCGTTGACCTCATCGAAAACATGCAAGTTCGACGGATCACAAAAACGTCACGCTGGACGATCCAAGGGCAATCAGGCCATCAGGAGGTCGAATGTCACTGTCGTTTTGTCGTAGATGCCACGGGGCCGGCCGGTACGCTATTGGCCGCACTGGGCATTGCCAAACAGCCCGATGGGCTCAAGACTCATTCGCGGAGCCTCTATGCCCATTTCGAGGGTGTCACCTCGTGGGACGAGTTGTTGGAGACTTGGGGTGCCGGCAGGCAGGACCACCCCTATCCCTGTGATCGGGCCGCTCTGCACCATGTGCTGGATCAGGCCTGGATGTGGCAGTTGACCTTCGACAGTGGCGTCATGAGTGCCGGTTTCGTGATATCGGGTCAAGCGGCCTCCGCCCTCCTCCTCACGGACGCCAAGGGCGCCTGGGATTCATTCCTGTCGACCTACCCCTCGTTGAAACAGCAGTTCCTCGACGCGAAGATCGTCGCCCCGGCCGCGGGTGTCGTCGCCACGGATCGACTTCAATACCTGGCCGAGCGTGCGGCCGGAGAGGGATGGATCTGTCTGCCCTCCAGCGCGGGTTTCGTCGATCCACTCCACAGCACCGGCATCGCCCACACGCTCTCGGCCGTCTGGCGCCTGGCCCATCTCTTTGAGAGGCAGTGGGACACAGCCTCCTGGTCCTCCTCCATGCTGGCCTTGGGAGAAGCCATGCGTGCGGAGATTCGCTTTGTGGATCGCCTGGTCGGCGGCTGCTATGAGACCATGCCCGAGTTCGCCGCATTCTCGGCCTTTTCGATGTTGTACTTCGTGGCCGCCATCAGGTTTGAATCCAGGCTCAGCACGGCGGGTCTGGAGGCCTTGGAGGATCAATTCCTCTGTGCAGACGATCCACTCCTCGCCGGCATGATGTCACGGGTCGAAGAGGAGGTCCGGCAGTTGCGGGCGTCTCACTTTTCAAGAGACCAGGTTTGCCGCTTCGTCGATCGCGTCCGCGCGGAAATCCAGCCGTTCAATAGTGTGGGTCTGCTGGATGCAAATGCGCAAAACATGTATCACCACACGGCGCCCGTGGATAAACTGCGGATTGGATAGGTCCTGGGGGAAATTGGGAATTGAGAATCGAGAACTTAAGATTGCTGGGACATCGCCAATTCTCAATTTGCGATTCTCAATTCTCAATTTCCACTTTCCATACCCTATGTCGGCTTCGCTTTACGATTTTGAGAACCCGAACGGGCTATTGAGCAATTCCCCCCTCTGTGGTATATCCGTAGCTGGCTAATCGTTGTATCGAGGCAGCACAGCCTAGAGTAAAGTAGGTCGCACAGTTTTATTGAAGGACACCAGCAAGATGACCATGACACAGTCTGATCCCAAACAGTTCGTGAGGCAGCTTTACGACGTTGACCCGCATGAGGTGACCTACTACAGCCTGCCGGAAACGGCTCGTCAATTCGGCATCGACCTGGAGCGGCTCCCCTATTCTCTGCGCCCCATCCTCGAGAGCGTGGCGCGGAATGTGGGTCAAAATGGCGTCACCGTCGAACATCTGCGAGATCTGGGGGACTGGGCCGATCATGCGGGCACGAAAGCTATTGAGATTCCGCTGGTGGTCAGTCGGGTGGTGATGCAGGACTTTACCGGTGTCCCGGCGGTCGTGGACTTCGCGGCCATGCGCTCGGCAGTCGCCCGACTGGGTTTTGATCCCAGTATCGTGGAACCGGTGGTACGGGCCGATCTAGTGGTCGACCATTCGATTCAGGTCGATAAGGCCGGCAGCGCCGAAGCCCTGGATCAGAACAGGAAAATTGAATTCCAAAGAAATGGCGAACGCTATGAATTCCTAAAATGGGGACAGCAGGCCTTCGCAACGCTCGGCATCGTGCCGCCCAACGCGGGGATCGTGCACCAGGTGAATCTCGAACACATGGCCCGGGGATATTCGATCGTCGATGGATTGCACGTGCCGGATACGCTGGTGGGCACGGACAGCCATACGACGATGATCAATGGTCTCGGTGTGGTGGGCTGGGGTGTCGGCGGCATTGAAGCCGAAGCGGCCATGCTGGGACAGCCCCTGCAGATATTGGCGCCGGAAGTCATCGGCGTGGAATTGACGGGCGAACTCTCAGAGGGAGCCACCGCCACCGATCTGGTCTTGACCATTACGGAGATCCTGCGTCGCGAGGGCGTGGTCAATAAGTTCGTGGAGTTTGTAGGCGAGGGCACAAGAACCCTGTCCCTACCCGACCGGGCCACCATCGCCAACATGGCCCCGGAATATGGCGCAACCATTGGTTTCTTTCCCTTCGACGCGGTCAGCGCGGAATACCTGGAGGCGACCGGTCGCGACGGCTCTTTACCCCTGGTGTTTCACCAGGCCCAGCAAATGCTGTGGACACCCGACAAACCGATGCCGACTTACACCAAGACCTTGACGATTGATCTGGCGTCCGTCGTTCCCTCCGTCGCGGGCCCCACGTTGCCTCAGCAGCTTATGGCCCTGCCCGAGTTAGGAAGGACCTTTGACCAATTCGCCCGACAGGCCCATCGAACCGGAGACAGCGTCACCATTCACCCCGCAGGGGGGCAGGAACGGCAACTGTCCGACGGTGATATCTTGATCGCCGCCATCACCAGTTGCACGAATACCTCGAACCCCGCCGTCATGATCGCCGCAGGCCTGTTGGCCCGGGAGGCCAACGCCCGGGGCCTGCGTGTGCCCGATGGCGTCAAGACCTCGCTGGCCCCCGGCTCGCATGTCGTCACCGACTATCTGACCGAAGCGGGCCTGCAGGCCGAACTGGACCAATTGGGTTTCCAAACCGTCGGGTATGGCTGCACCACCTGCATCGGCAATTCCGGGCCGTTGGAAAAATCGATCGAAGCGGCCCTGGCGAACCACGACATCATCGCCGCAGCCGTGCTCTCCGGGAACCGGAACTTCGAAGCACGCATCCATCCTACCATACGCTCGAACTTCTTGATGTCCCCCCCGCTGGTGGTGGCCTTGGCCCTGGCCGGAACGGTCAACATCAATCTGATAGAGGACGCCATCGGTCAGGATCGAGAGGGCAAAGACGTGTATTTGAAAGACCTGTGGCCCAGCTCCCAGGCGATCAATGCCACGATGCTAGACTGCATGAAGCCTGAGGCCTATACCCGCCTCTATGAGGAGGCCATGAAGGGACCGGAGATTTGGCAGCAACTGGCCTTTGCGACCGGACCCGTCTACGAGTGGAAGGCGGATTCCACCTACATTCAGGAGCCACCCTTCTTTGACGGTTTTACCGGGGACGAACCGGGGCCGTTGCAGGATATCCAGGGTGCTCGGCCTCTGGGTCTCTTCGGTGACAGCGTGACAACCGATCATATCTCACCGGCCGGCAGGATCGGTGCAGACTCACCCGCGGGGCTGTACCTAAAGGAACAGGGTGTCCCCGTCAACGAGTTCAACTCCTTCGGTGCACGGCGAGGAAACGATCGGATCATGACCCGCGGTACCTTCGGCAATGTCAAGATCAAGAATCTCATGGTCCCAGGCTCGACCGGTGGCGTGACTCTGTTCTACCCTGCTGCTGGAACGCCGGAACAAATGTCGATGTTTGAGGCCGCTGAACGTTACAGAGAATCGGCAACACCGCTGGTCGTCTTCGCCGGCAAGGACTACGGCATGGGCTCTTCCCGCGACTGGGCAGCCAAAGGGACGAAGCTTCTGGGCGTCAAGGCGGTCATCGTGGAGAGCTATGAACGCATCCATCGTTCCAACCTGGTCGGCATGGGCGTGCTGCCGCTCGAACTGCCCGCCGGCACCACCGTCGCTTCTCTTCAACTCGACGGCTCGGAAACCTTTGACCTCAGAGGAGTCGCCACCTTGGAGCCACGCGGCACCCTACCCTTGACGATCCACCGCCGCGATGGGTCGCAACAAGAACTGACCTTGACGGTCCGCGTCGACACCACACCGGAGCTGGACTACCTGAAATGGGGTGGGATCCTACCTTTCGTGTTGAAACAGATCATTGGGCGGAAGGCGGGAAACAGTAATCAGTGATCAGTGATCAGTGGTCGGTGGGTCTTTGGGTCTTTGGGTCTTTGGGTCAGTGGGTCTGTAGGTCTTTGGGTCGGCGGTGGGGTCACGCCATTCGTGTTGAAGCAGATCAGTGAGGAAGTAATCAACCCAGCCCGACTACAGTTTACTGATTACTGATTGCTGATTACTGACCTTATCCCATCGCCTTTAGACGTCTGATTCGCTCGTCCATGGGCG
>JADFHU010000012.1 GCA_022567055.1 Planctomycetota bacterium | reverse complement strand
ATGTGTGGGCCGGGCATGTCCGGCGACTTGAGAATGATAGTATGATTCATAATGTCTTATACTTCAAACTAAAGTATCGAGCCGGCCCGAACGGAGGCGAAGGCTAGCTGAGGGCAAGGGAGACGCGGTAACGCACACCTGAAAGAAGCTAAGGAGTTGTGCAAAAATAAATCGTTGGTTTTACGCTCAGATTTGCGTCAGATTCGTTCGTGACCGATTGAGCGAAACCGGAAGCGTAGCTGTTCTACGTTGAGGATTCGCGATTGAGGAACGGACGAAGATGGCGTGAAGATGAGATGGAAAACCGGTGAGTTATTTTTGCACGACGACTAAGCCAACGATGGCCGGAGAGTATGATGGTTTTTCAACCGTTCAGGGTGTGTGGGGAGGCCCAGGAAACATGCAAAGTGAGCGGGCTCGCATCCCGCTACTTCTGTCCGTAATAGGCGTTCTTGCCGTGCTTGCGCAGGAAGTGTTTATCCAGGAGGCTCTGACTGATGGGGGGCCGGCCGGGACTGAGGGCCTGCGTGCCCAGTGCCATGGCGGCGACCTCTTCCAGTACGACTGCGTTGACGACCGAATCATGCGCGTTTTTGCCCCAAGTGAAGGGTCCGTGGTTGGCCACCAGTACGCCCGGCATGGCATTGGGATCGATGTCCCGGAAGCGCCGCAAGATGACCTTGCCGGTGTTCAGCTCGTAGTCTCCCTCAATCTCCTCTGAGGTCATCACCTCCGTACAGGGGATGGCCCCATAGAAATGATCCGCGTGGGTCGTTCCCCAACAGGGGATGTCACGGCAGGCCTGGGCCCATAGCGTGGCGTGTCTGGCATGCGTGTGCGTGATACCGCCAATGGTTTCGAAGTGACGGTAGAGTTCCAGGTGGGTGGGGGTGTCCGAGGAAGGCTTGAGGTCTCCCTCCACCACCTTGCCCTCCATGTCCACAACCACCATGTGTTCGGGCTTCATGTCGTCATAGGCCACGCCGCTGGGCTTGATGGCGACGACGCCTTGATCACGGTCGATCTGGCTGACATTGCCCCAGGTGAGGACGACGAGGCCGTGGCTTACGAGGGCTAGGTTGGCTTCGTGGACGGTTTGTTTTAGGGTGTTGTACATGGTGACTACTGATCACTAATTACTGCATTTTCTTTAATCTCAAGAAGATCCTTCATGACCCCCGATAGATCCTCCCGGTGTCCCGCGATACCGAAGGCATCGTGGAGCTGGGTGTAGAGCTTGTATAGCTTTTTGTACACCTCGAGGTGGGCCGGGATGGGTTTAAACGTCTTCTCTTTGATGCCGGTCATGGCGCTTTGCGCCTCGGCGAAGGTTGCGTAGCCGCCAGCCTCTTGCCCTGCGACTACGGCGGCGGCGATGGCGCTGCCCAACGCACAGGTCTGGCCGGAACGGGAGATCTTCATCTCTCGGCCGGTGACGTCCGCGTAGATCTGCATGATCATGGCGTTCTTCTCGGAGATGCCGCCGCAGTTGACGACCTGTTCGATCTTGACACCGTACGCTTCGAAGCGCTTGATGATGGTGAGCGCCCCGAAGGCCGTGGCCTCTACCAGGGCACGAAAGATCTCTGCAGGTTGCGTGTGGAGCGTCTGGCCCAGGAGCAGGCCGGTCAGCCGCGGGTCGACCAGGATCGTGCGATTGCCGTTGTTCCAGTCCAGTGCCAGCAGGCCGGTGTGACCGGGCCTGAGTTTTTCCGCCTTTTCCGTCAAGGCGACGTGGTCCAGGCGGTCCGGTTTGACCTCGTTGACGTACCAGAGGAAGATATCGCCCACGGCGGATTGACCCGCTTCGAGGCCGTAGCAATCGGGCAAGATCGAGCCGTCGACGATGCCGCAGATGCCGGGGATATCGGGCAGCTTGGCATCGTTCGGGGTGACGACCATGTCACAGGTGCTGGTGCCGATGATCTTGACGAGGGTACCCGGTTGAATCCCCGAGCCGACCGCGCCGAGATGGGCGTCGAATGCGCCCATGGCCACGGGGATGCCGGGCCGTAGGCCCAACTTGTCGGCCCAGGCCGGGACGAGATCGCCCGCCTTGTCTTGCACCGTGTAGGTGGTGTCACTGAGACGGTCACGGAGGGCGCCCAGTTTCGGATCGAGCTTGGCGAGAAATGCTCGCGCCGGGTAGCCCCCCCAGTCGTCGTTGAACATGGCCTTGTGTCCGGCGGCGCAGCGACAGCGTTTGAGTTGGGCTGGATGGTCTGTCCCCGTGAGCAGGGCGGGAATCCAGTCGGCGTGTTCCACCCAGGTGGCGGCCGCGTCGAATACCGCGGGGTCGACGCGCAGGCAGTGCAAGAGTTTGCTGAAGAACCACTCCGAGGAGTAGGTCCCGCCACACTTGGCCAGGTACTCGGGGTGCTCGGCCTCGGCCAGGGCGGTGATCTCGGTGGCCTCGGCATGACCGGTGTGGTCCTTCCAGAGCCAGACCTGGGCGTTGAGGTTGTGCTCAAACTCCGGTTTGAGTCCCAGGGGTTGTCCCGCAGCGTCGATGGGGATCGGCGTGGAGCCGGTGGTGTCTACGCCGATCGCGATGACGGCGGTGGGGTCGAAGTCGGCATCGCGTTTCTTGGCCGCGTCGGTTGCGCCCTTGACCGTGACCTCGATCCCCTTCAAATAGTCGGCGGGGTCTTGACGGGCCAGGTTGTGGTCCGCGGGATCGAGTAGGATCCCCATCTCACCGGATTCATAGTCATGGACGGAGGTTCCGACCTCCGTGCCGTCGGCGGTGTCCACCAGCAGGGCGCGGACGGAATTGGTCCCGAAATCCAGACCCAGCGTATACGCCATGGCGCTCCTTTTCCCTAAACCGCTAGCCTCTGAAGTAGCAGTAGATGAGGATGATCATCACCAGCACCGCGGCCGACCAGAACACTTCCATGACGCCCCAACTGGAGCGAGAATCGGCTCTGTGCGTGTCCGTGACGGTGCCGTAGGTGAGGCCGCTGATTTTTTGATAGTCGGGTTCCTTGGTCAGGTAGCTAACCAGATAGAAGACCGCTGTGCAGACGAGCAGGATCAAGATCGAGTAGTACTGGAAGAACATGTTGTTCATGATCCAGAAGAAGGAGCCCTCCGCGTACGCATAACCCTTCAAGCTGACCGGTGTGTCGATGGCCAAACGGAACAGCCCCATGATGAAGCCGACGATCAGGGTCGCCAGGCAACCGGGACCGTTGAGACGCCTGACGAAGATACCAAAAAAGAAGACCACGAAGATCGGCGGCGCCAGGTAGGACTGGACGCTCTGGAGATAGTCATAGAGACCCTTGGTGTTCTTGATGACGGGAATCCACATGAGGCCCACCACGACCAGCACGCCGGTCGCGACCCGACCGATCCAGACCAGGCGCTCCTGGCTGACGCCCTTGACGATACGCGAGTAGAAGTCCATGGTGAACAGGGTGGCGGTGGCATTGAGAACACCCGCCAGCGAACTCATCAGCGCCGCGAGCAGCCCGGCGACCACGATGCCTCGAAAGCCGACCGGGAGCACGTGCTGCACCAAGAGCGGAAAGGCGGCTTGGGCATTGCTGCGGATCACTTCGCCGGTGGTGGGATCAATCATCTCGGCGCTGAGCGCCTCGACCTGACCGCTCTTGGCCAGCGCGAAGCAGATCATCCCGGGCACGATGAAGATAAAGACCGGTAACAGTTTAAGCCAGGAGGCGAAGATGGTGCCGCGCCGGGCCTGTTGTTCGTTGGGGGCGCCCAGCATGCGTTGAACGATGTACTGGTCGGTGCACCAATACCACAGCCCTATGACCGGCGCGCAGAATAGCATCGAAAGCCAGGGGTAGTGACTGTTGAAGTACCATGCCTCCTTGGTGATGGTGCCGTCGGCCGCCACTTCGCGGATCGGGGCCCAGGTTCCCTCCGCGCCGGCCCGGACGATCGGCTTCCAGAGATTGAACATGTCGGCGCCGCAGATCTCATGGAGCTTGCTCCAGCCGGCCGCTACCGTCCCGTCGTCTCCCAGGGTCCGCAGGCCAAAGTAGGTCACCAGGGCGGAGCCGAAGACCAGGACGAAGGTTTGCAGGGCCTCCGTGTAGGCAACGGCCCGCAACCCACCCAGTGCGGTGTACACCCCTGTCAGGATCAGCACCATGACGGAACCGATCCAGAAGCTATCCAAGCCCAGGAAGGAGAGGTCGGGCAGCAGCGTGCTGAAGACGACGCCGCCGGCAAAGATGCCGACCGCAATCTTGGTCAAAACATAGGCAAACAAGGATATGAGCGAGAGCATCGTGCGCGACATGGGGTTAAAGCGCCGTTCGAGAAACTCCGGCATGGTGAAGACCTTGGAACGCATGTAAAACGGCGCCAATACCCAGCCCAAGACCAGCAGACACCAGGCGTGCAGTTCGTAGTGGGCCATGGCCACGCCGTCGGTGGCCCCGGAGCCTGCCAGGCCGACGAGGTGTTCCGAGCCGATGTTGGACGCGAAGATGGACGCCCCCACCACAAACCAACCGAGGTTCCTCCCGGCCAGAAAATAGTCTTCGGAGGTGTCTTTCCCCTTGCGGATCACCCACCAGGCGACGCCCAACAGAATCCCAAAGTATCCCGCGATGACAATCCAATCCAGTGTTTCCATAGGGGTTCCTTTGAGGCGTCCATCATCTAATGGAGAACTTGTGCATGGTGGAGGTCTCGTAGATCTCACCCGGACGCAGGGTCGTGCTGGGCCAGTCGGCCTTGTTGGGAGAGTCGGGACTGTGTTGCGTCTCCAGGCAGAAACCATAACGTCTCTGGTACACGATGTCACCCTTGCCCGAGAAGGAGCCGTCCAGGAAATTGCCGGCGTAAAACTGAATGGCCGGCTCGGTCGTGTAGATGGTCATGACACGACCCGTGGTCGGCTCATAGACCTCCGCGGCCAGCGACATCTCCTTGCCCTCCTTGTTGAGGATCCAGTTGTGGTCGTAGCCGGGTCCATAGCCGAGCTGTTGGTTGTCCTCTTCGATATCTTGGCCGATGGCCTTCGATGTTCGAAAATCAAAAGGGCCCCCGGCCACGTCGACGATCTCTCCGGTGGGAATCAGGCCTGCATCGACCGGCGTCGTCTGGTCGGCATTGAGCAGGAGTTCATGGCCCAGTATGTCGGTCGCGGCGCAGGTGAGGTTGTAGTAGTTGTGATTGGTGAGATTGCAGACGGTGGGTTTGTCCGTGGTGGCCCGGTAGTCGATCCGCAACTCGTTCCGGTTGGTCAGGGTATAGGTGACAGTGACGCTCAGAGTGCCGGGGTAGCCCTCCTCGCCGTCCGGGCTCAGGCACATGAGTTTCAGGGAGACTTCGTTCTCTGACTTGATCGGTTCCGCGTGCCAAATCTTCTGATCAAAGCCGACGTTGCCTCCGTGCAGATGGTTGTCGTTGTTGTTGGTGGCCAGGGTGTATTCCGTCCCGTCCAGCGTAAACTTGCCTCCGGCGATGCGGTTACCGTAGCGGCCCACCAGGACCCCGAAATAGGGGTGAGTGCTCGAGTCCTTGCCCTTCACGGTGGTGCGGGTGGCGGGATCTGTGACGTAGTAGCCATCCAGGCTGTCGTGCCCTAAGAGGATATCTCCCAGCCTTCCCTCTCGATCCGGCACCTTGAGAGAGATGCAGGTCCCACCATAGGTGATGATTCTGCATTCCAATCCATTGGCATTGGTGAGCGTGAAGACGTCGACCACCTCTCCTGTTGGCGTCTTCCCGAATTCTGCCTGTTTGATGTTCACCGTATGCCCGCCTTTCCCCTCGAGAATTGAGTTCTCGGTCCGATTCATGCTGTCACAAGAGCATAGCATCAACATCAAGAGGGCCGGCGACACTCGAGCGCAGGTGAACGCGGTTCTGTTTGGGGTCATGATCTGCCTCCGTACTCGGGATACACATTGGGGTTCGTTATATGCGACGTCAGGGATCGGCAATGAATAAGTTCGATGTTTGTCAAATGTCGCACTAAACAGTTAAAACGGATTCGCCAGTTGAACGCAGCCCCTTCCTTCGCTCACGCGGCCAATACTCAGGTAATAGACCACAAGTGGATTTGATGTCAAGCGACAAAAGGCACTTAGGCATTCTAACAAAACCGTCGCGTCGGCCCGAGGCCGAGCGAAGCGGCCATCTGCAAGGCGGCCGAAGCAGGCGATGTGAGCATCGTCGATGGAGGCCAACGCCGCAGAGGGCCGCTGCAGCCGGCCAAAGCCAGCAGGGTTTTGTTAGAGTGCCTTAATACGTGCGACAGCATGCGTGTGTTTCCCTCGGTGCATCGCGACGGTGTGTCCGATTGACAGAGAGGGGGGGGGCTTTGTGACGGGATGGGCGCGGCGGACCGGATAGGGGAAGAGGCTAGGCGCCCTTCTTGGCCTGGAGTGCATTGAACCGTTTGGTCAGGCGTGACTTATTGCGGGCAGCGGTGTTCTTGTGCATGGTGCTGGTGGCTGCGGTTTTGTCCAGTTTCCGGCAGAGGGCCTTGAGTTCAACCGATGCCAGCTCGGTGTCACCCTTGGTCAGCGCCTCATCGAAGCGTTTGGCGAGCGTTTTCACCTGACTCTTGCGTGCCCGATTGATGGTGCGTCTCTTCTCATTCTGCCTGACCCTCTTCTTGGCGGATAGCGAGTGTGCCACTATGGTCTCCTAATGATCAGCAATGTCTATCTTGAACGAGGTACTTGAAGAAATCGAACCGCACACTATACAGAACTCGTGACGGGGACTCAAGTCTTATCTAGGACTTTGAAGAACTATTTTTTAGGCCCCGCCCACAGACCTAGCGACCCACAGACCTAAAGACCGCCCGACCTCCCCTCTATTGCCCTGCTTCTCGGAGTCTTCCCACCCGTTCGCTCACATCCCGATAGGAAAAATCACTCTGAGCAATCTTTCGATAGATTTCCAGCGCCCTCTCGCCATCTTTCTGGTCTTCATGACAGCGAGCCAGATGGTAGCGGAGTTCCTTGCCCACGTCGTCATCTCTCAGTTCGTGCTCCTCGATTGCCTGGGCAAACACGTCTATGGCATCCGCGAGCCACCCTTTGCCGAAGAAACAGAGGCCTATCTGGTTCAGGGCCGCAATCTTACGGCCGGGATCCTTACTGGATTCCTGGAAATAGGGAATGGCCTCGTCATACTGTTTCGAGTGTATGAGACGGAGGCCGTATTCATACTTGAATTTGCGATCCGTCGGGTAGTTCTTCACGCAATCCCGGTAGTGTCCAAGCTCTAGCTCCGCGAGTTCTTGGCGGAGAGACTGAACCAGAAGAGAGGCCGCGTTGTTTTCTGCATGGGCCTCTTGCGCCTTCTGGGCCTGACGCAATTGCTGCCGATGTGTCTTGATGCGAAGCTTCCCGGCCTTCTCCCGAAAGCTGAAATTCTTCTGTTCCTGATAGGCCGTTTCCAGCAGGCTCAGGGCCTCGGCGGTGGCCTGATCCGTATCGAGATCGGCCAGGGCATCGGCCAGGTTGTAGAGGGCCTTGGGCAACTTCGGGTTTTGGGCAAAGCCCTCTCGGGCCTCTTTGACCGCCAGCAAACGCCAGTCCTGCGTCTTGACCACGCGGTCCTGGGCATAGAGCACTTCTTGCTTTTCCGGGTCCTTGATCGCCTTGCGAAAGTCGCCCGGCTCTTTATATCTGCCTCGGACCATGGTCAGCTCTGCCGTGAGGTTCTTGTACTCTTCCGCCAGGTTCTCATGGTCGGGCTTGAGGTGCATCGCTCTCTGGCAGGCGGCGACCGCCTTGTCGAATTGCCCCAGGCGCTTGTAGGACTCCTTCAAGGTCTGATAGGTTTGAAAGGAGGGGTTTTCGACCAGGTTGTTGGTCTGGAAGATCAGATTGGCAATCCAACCGGCCGTCTTGGTGTAATCCCCCTCGATGGCGGCCTTCAGGATGGCCTCGGCGAAGCTGATGTTGGAGGGATCTTTCGCGAAAAGGGTCTCCGCATTGAGCATCTGCTCCAGGGGTTTCTTGCCATACAGGGCCTTGGCCCGGTCCACCATAGAGGGCTTCTTTCCTCCCTGAGCCTGCCGCTTTAGCCCGACTCGGCAGAGTTCGAGGTGGCCCGATTCGAGGGCCTCCGGGTCTTTTCGCAGGCCCTGAATGAAAAGATCAATCGCATAGTCAAAATGACCGCTCTCCGCGGCATCCTTGCCTTTCTTGAAGAAGAGCCGGGCAGCATCCTGGTGGGTGTCCGTCTCTGCCGGCGGCGGTGGGGTGGGGCGCGCTGCCTTTTCCGCGGCGCCACCCTTTTTGGGCGGGGCTATCATGCCCTCGAACTTCACCTCAATCGCGTGCGTGTCCTGCGGCGTCTGCTTCTTGGGGGATCGACTGTAGAGATTCGTCAATTCGCGCAGCTCTTCCACCAATGCGCGGTCCTGCGGGTTCAGCTTCATGGCCCGTTTGCAGGCCATCATGGCCCGGTCATAGGCGCCTATCTCGGCATAGTTTTCTTTCAAAAAGACATAGGCCTCCAGTGAAGGCTTGGGGCATTTGTTGTTGGCGAGGAAGAGTAGGTCGGCGATCCAGGTCGCCGCATTCTTGTACTGTCCCGTGACCGACGCCCTCAGCAGGCGCTCGGCGTGGTGCAGATGGCTGGGCTGTTTGGCGAAGAGTTTCTCCGCCGCGAGCATCATATCTAAGGGTGTTGTTGCCTGCCGGTAGTCAGCCAGATCCGACTCGGTCGGCTCCGCACCATCGTGCTGAAACCGTTTCAACGCCACCCTCCGCAGTTCTGCGTGCACCTCGGTTGCCTCAGGGTCCAGATAGAGGCAGGCAATTAAAGCCGAAATGGCGCTGTCAAAATCTAACGTCTCCGCGGCATTACGGGCCTTGGCCAACAAGTCGCTCGCTTTTGGTGATGCAGCCGCATCCTCTTGGGGCATGACAGAGAACCTAAATCGTGGGAAAAACGAGTACGTGATTTCTTAAGGGCGGTTCGTCACAGATGGTTTCATTGCGTCTCATCCTAGGCATGGCCGCCCCTTTGTCAATATCTATTGTTCCCGCACTCTGACCGTTCGAAAATAACATCTTGTCTCAGAACTTGCGCTATGTTAGAAAACAGTGTTTTGGAGAACAAGACTATGAGAACAGCTCTGGAGCAGTCTGATTCCGAGGTCTATGAGCTAATACAGCAGGAAGAGACACGTCAACATGGGGTCATTCGCATGATCCCCTCTGAGAACTACGTATCGAAGGCCGTCATGGAGGCCACCGCAAGCTGCCTCACAAACAAGTATGCCGAAGGGTATCCGGGCAAGCGCTACTACGAAGGCCAACAGGTGACCGATCAGGTAGAGACCCTGGCACGGGAGCGAGCCAAGCATCTCTTTCAAGCCGATCACGTAAACGTCCAACCCTATTCGGGATCGATTGCGAACATGGCGGCCTACTCCGCATTGATGCAGCCGGGTGAGACCCTGATGGGGATGTCACTGGTGCACGGGGGCCACCTGACCCACGGTTGGAAGGTCTCAGCGACTAGTAAGTTCTTCAATTCAGCACCCTATCCTGTCAACAGCGACACTTCGTTGCTCGACTTTAACATCATCGAAGATCTTGCCCGCAAGCATCGGCCTCAGGTCATCGTCTGTGGAGCGACGGCCTATCCCCGCACCATCGACTTCAAGACCTTCGCCGGGATCGCCGCAGGCGTGGGCGCCTATCTCGTCGCAGACATCGCCCACATCGCCGGTCTGGTCGTAGGCGGTGCGCACCCCAGCCCCGTACCCTACGCCGATGTTGTTTCGACCACGACCCACAAGACGCTGCGCGGTCCGCGGGGCGGCATGCTCCTTTGCAAAGAGGCGCACGCCAAGAAGGTGGACCGGGCGGTATTCCCCGGCCTGCAGGGCGGGCCCTTCATGCACACCTGTTCGGCGATCGCTGTGGCCATGGCGGAAGCCAGCCGCCCTGAGTTTACGGACTACGCCCGGCAGATCGTCAAGAACGCCAAGGCCTTGGCGAATCGGCTGATGGAGCTTGGATTCGATCTGGTGACAGGCGGCACGGACAATCACCTGATCCTCATCGACCTCCGCAATCGAGGGATCGGCGGCAAGCCCGCCGCCCAGGCGCTGGACCGCGCTCGGCTCGTCACCAACTACAACACCGTCCCCAACGATCCCGCGCCACCCATGAATCCCAGCGGTGTGCGCTTGGGAACGCCGGCCTTGACCAGCCGGGGCCTCAAAGAGCCGCAGGCGATTCAGGTGGCCGAGTTCATGGCCCGGGTCCTCGACAACATCGACAACGAAGCCGTGATCGAGGCGACAGGCAAGGACGTCGCAGCGTTGTGCGACGAATTCCCCGTCCCGGATCACTTTATGTCCCTTGCCGAGGCCTAAGGATCCCGGCAGACCACCATGAGTGAAGCCGGCATTAGGAACGGCGCATCATTAAATGAGTCATTTATCGCTCAGGTTTGGGTCAGATTCAGTCGCGCCCGATTGAGCGAAACCAGAGTTGTAGTTGGCCTACTGCGGAGGCTTGCTTGTGATACTTAAATTATGCTGCTAGCGCAGCCAGTTTTGCCACAAGGAAGCCGCTGTTTTCGCGATTGAGAAGCGGCTGAAGATGACGCGAAGATGAGATGAGAAATGGATCATTTAATTGATGCGCGGTTCCTTAAGCTTCGGTATCTTGGGTTTGGACAGTCGTGGCCGTCTGCTGCTAGAGGCATTGTCCGGCGTAGCCCAATGCCGGGTGCAGGCGGTGGCGGACACAGACAGTCGGTTGCTCAAGAGTGTCTCTGATCGCTACGGGTGCGATGCCTACGACGACTACCGCCAGTTCATCATCCAGAACAAGTTCGACACGCTGGTCATCGTCGCCAACCTGCATCGTTGCCTCGACACGGTGCGCATGGCGATCAAAGAGGGGATTCACTGTCTCAAGCTGGTCCCCATGGCACGGGATTTTGAAGAAGCCTGTGAATTGTGGCGACTCGCTCAAGGCCGTCATGTCCGTTTCGATGTGGCAAATCCTCTGCGCTATCATCAGGGTTTCCAGGCACTCGGACAATTGTTGCGGAATGGGACGATCGACCGGCCCTTCCTGGCCCGTCTGTGGTGTGACGTCGGCGTGCTCGCCGATGAAGATCCCCAGCAGCCTGACAGTCAAAAGGACTGGATAACCGACCAGGAACTGGCCGGAGGCGGCGTCATGCTGCACAACGCCTATCCCCTGATCGATCAGCTCATTGAGTGTTTCGGCGTGCCTCAGCAGGTCTACTCGCTCTGCAACAGTCAGGCCTCCGACCGGCAGCAGCTACATCATTTGACCGAGGATACGGCGCTGGTCACCATGCGCTTCAGCGAAAGTCTGATGGCAGACTCCATCGCGATGCGTCACTGGGACGACCGGCCCGCCAGTGTGTCGATCACCGTACACGGCCGAGAACAGATCGTGACAGCCTCCTTGGAGGGGTTGACGATCCAGGACCAGCGTGGCCGAACGATTCAGGCCGACACCTACCCGTACGATGCTCTGGGGGGGCTGAGGTCGCTGCTGGCAGACTATGAACTCAGCTTTCGTAAACCTCGGGAACACCCCTTCGCAAGCGATGGGCCCTCCAATCTCGAGCGCATGGCGGTGATGCAGGCCGCCTATCTTTCGGCCCGAACCGGATCTCCGGAAGAGCCCGAACGCATCTTAGGGATCGGCAAGAAATAAATTGGACATTTTGGGGTTCAAGTGTGCCGTAGATTTGGTCGCGCCGATTGAGCCAAACCGGAGGTGTAGTGGGCTACAGTGAGGATTTGGCGATTGAGAAGCGGCCAAAGATGTGGTGCAATTGGGCATCCAAAAGTCCAAGTTATTTCTTGCCGGTTCCTTAGGGACCGGCAGATAGGGTCTGGTCGAAAACATTGTTATCGACAGGGGGGGATATTGCCTTATTAGAGCAGGGAGTGGGAAGGGCCGCTCGTCTTCGACCCGGAGGCCCAGACCCGAGGAGAAGCCAGACCGAGTTTTTAGACAGAGCCCAGAGTTGCAGAGCCGCAAAATGAATGAGGAGAAGACAATGGACTCCGTGGATGGCAGTCGATCGGCGCGTGTGAACCCCGTACAAAAGCTCCGGCTGATGCTACTCTGTCTGGGCATCATTGGCTGTAGCGGCTGCACTGGGCAGCGAAGTTACAAGCGCGGGGTCTATGCGCTGGAGCAGGGACGCTACGAGCAGGCGGTCGCGTACCTCGAGCAGTCCATCGATGAGACGAAACCCAAGGGCCTCACCCAACCGGCACGGCAGCTGGCCTGGGACCGGATGCTGCGGGGGACCACTACCGGCCATAAGAAAACCGACGAGAAAGTCGAGCAATTGACGGCGGCCCTGACCAAGGCCGGCAACTGGAACTACCAGGACGCCAGGAGGGCCTATGAGCGGGCTGATCTGGCCGAAACCCAGCGGCGTCTGCAGCGTGCCCTTTTCTACCTGCCCCACCTGACAGATGCGACTGATCTTCTGGAGGAACTCGCGGCCAAGACGCAGCGGGCTGAGGTCCTGCATCGATCGGCCCTGGAGCAGGCGGAACAGGATCAGTGGGATAAGGCCCTTGAACTCCTGGATACGGCCCTGGCCCTGGATAAGAGCCTGTCGCAGGGACGAGCCGATCGCAAAAAGATCCTCCAGGGTGGGCACGACTGGTATTGCGAGTTGGCGGACAAGGCTCTGCTGACAGACAACCGATCCGGCGTCCGCGACTATGTGAAGAAGGCTAGACACTTTGTCCCCGAGTCGTCGCGAACAGAGGATTTGATTAGGACGATCACCCTCCGTGACGAGGCAGCCGACCTGGTGGCGGCCGGAATACAGGACATCGAGGCGGAGCGCTTCGAGAGGGCCTTGGCCAAGTTTGAAGGGGCACAAGTGCTCTTTCCCACCCTGCCGGGACTGTCCATTCAGATTCTCACCGCCAAGAGGCGTCTCTGTGAGAGCCTCATCGAAAGAGCCCTTGCCGCCGCTAAGAAGAAAGAGTTCTACCATGCCTTGCGCTTGCTCAACCGTAGTCGTTCTATCCTGGCGGGGCACGGCGGGGTCGATGGGCACATCCTCGGCACCAAAGCCGCGATCACCGAGATGCATCTCGGCTTGGCCCAGCGCTATTCCGAGCGGCGTCTGGCGGGCAATGCCGTGCTGCACAGCGTGATCGCGCTCAACTACGATCGCGACAACGTAGCGGCTCAATCGCTGTTGCGGGCCAACCGGCTCTCCATCGAGGCGACCCTGCGCTATATGATTGGGTTCGCCGGATTCCGGGCCACCGACGTGCATCGGGCAGTGGCCGACCGTGTCGAGGCCAGTACCCTCACGTACTTGAGCCAGGCAAAGCCTGCCAATGTCCAAGTCATGGATCGTATGGACCTTCAGGATGTCCTGAGCGAACAGGATCTGTCCCTCTCTGACCTCGTCGACGGTGACTTTTCCGTAGCCCGCGGCAAACTCAAGGGCGTCCACGCCATCTTGAGCGGCCGAGTCCTGGAGAGTCACGTCCTGCAGACCTCGCAGAGCAAAGCGGCCGTTACCGAGTACCAGGCGGGTGTCCTCATGACGCCCAACGAAGAGTATGTCCACGCCGTGAATGATTTGACTCAGGTGACACGGGATCTCGAGAGGGCGCACCGAGACCTGAACGAGGCCGAGTCGGCTCACGCCCTCGCCGCGGCTGCCTATGAGCAGAATGCCACCGACGACCACAGAGAGGCCCACGAACGAGAGGATCGCCACCTGAGCAAGGCGCGACGCCGAGTCGAAACGCTGCAGGTGACCCAGCAGCACCTGCAACAGGACGTCATCACCCTGCCGCGAGACATTGCCCTGCCCGACATGAGGGAGCATAGTTACTCCGTGTTCACCAAAACGGCCACCGCGCAGGTGATCTGCTTCTTGAAGATGGTGGATACCGAGACCAGCGAGATCCTGTTTACCGACACATTTAAGGGCAGCGCCAGCGAGTCCGACACCCATATCCCCGGCGACAGCACCCACAACGTCGTCGAGGACCCGCTCGATCTGCCCAACGACGCCGTGATGGTCGAGCGGGCCTTGGCGGATCTGCAGGAGAAACTCAACCGGTCGCTCGAATTGGCCCTGCGACGACACGGTCATCGCTTCGTACTGCTCATGCGCAAGGCCGCCCAGGCCGGCGATACCGTCGCCGCCCTGGAACAGGGCATGCTTTACCTCTTTGCCTACCCCGGTGGCTACCAGAACACGGGCATGATGGTGCGGGCCGTACAGGAGGCCGTCTCCGAGCAGGGGGGGCTCATCGATATACAGGTCCAGCTCAGCCGGCACTGTCAAATCATGCTTCACCACGCCGCGCTGCCGGCGACGCTCTATGAAAAGAACGACCGGCTGATGATCCGGCGATTTGCGGGCGACGGCGCGCGCTTCAAACTGTCTCTCCCCTGTGAACTGGTGGCCATCGAGGGCAAACCGGTCAAGTCCCTCGCGGAGGTCGACGCCGTGCTCTCGCCCTACGGCCCGGGCGAGGCGGTCCGCGTCACGGTTTTCTCGCAGGGACGCACTTCGCGTCTAGACCTGAGCCTGGTCGAGAAGTAGTCTTTGGCGAGGCCGATCAGACGGCATAGGCCGCTTTCTCTGCCCCCTGGACCGTCGGCAAGCCAAGATTTCCCCGCCTCCTGACCCCTGCCCACGCCAGGCGTTGCCGCCCGTCCGAAAAAAAGTGGAAAAACTGGATTTAATGGGAGAATTCATGAAACCTTTGGCCACCTGGTTTCACCTTTACTCTCTAGAGGCCCTGTCAAGTTAGGCCTGACGGAAGCGAAATGGAGTCTCTAATAAATGCCCTGACACCGAGTCCGACTCCGATTGTTTAAGGTCCCCTGCGGCTCTCTCCCTCCTCTCCCTCCGCACCGCAGGGGATTTTTCTATGCCTGCTTCTCCCGTCTGTGGCCGGGCTGGCCATAAGGAACTTGTCAGCCGGCGATTTTCTTGGGTCGTACGAGGGGGAATACCGATGACTCGTTTCGTGCACTTTCAAACAGTCGCTTCATCTTGGCCACGATTGCGGGATGATCGGCGGCGATATCTTGTTGTTCGCCGATGTCGTTCTGGAGATCGTATAACTCGATCGGGCCGCGCTTGCGTCTAACGGCCTTGTAATCACCCACACGCAGGGCCTGTTGGCCGTTCAATTCCCAGTAGAGGTAGTCATGCTGTTGTTGTCCTGGTTGGCCCGTGAGTGCTGGCAGCATGGAGATTCCATCCAACGGTTCGAGGACTTTGACGCCCAGGAGATCGCAGCAGGTGGGAAAAAAATCCCAAAATGCGGAGACATGTTGACTGATGCTGCCCGGTTCGATCTTGCCGGGCCAACGGGCGATAAAGGGAACACGAATCCCGCCCTCATAGACCATCGTTTTCAAGCCCCGCAGGGGGCCGGCGCTGGCAAAGAACGCCGAATCCGAACCCCCATTGAAGGTCGGGCCGTTGTCACTGGTGAAGACGACCAGCGTCTTCTCCTTCAGGTTGAGCGTATCGAGGAGGTCCATGATGCGTCCCACATCACGATCCATCCGACTCACCATGGCAGCGTATCCTGCCCGCGGGCTGGGATGGGGAAAATATCCCTTACTGCCATCATAGGGTGGGTCGGGCCACTTGCCCCGATATTGGGCCAAGGAATCCTCCGGGACTTGAATCGCCACATGAGGGATCGTGAACGGGACATAACAGAAAAAGGGACGATCTCGGTTTGCTGCAATGAAGGCCAGGGCCTCGTTAGCGATGAGGTCATGGGAATATACCTGCTCTGCGCCGTCGCGGTTTGCTGAGATTGGTTCTACCCTGCCATCCCGCCAGAGATGATCCGGGTAATAGGTATGCGCCTGGCGCTGACAGATATACCCATAGAAATGGTCAAAGCCCTGTTTCTGAGGATCTCCGGTGGAGCCGACTGTCCCCAGGCCCCACTTGCCAAAGGCACCCGTGACATAGCCGGCGTCCTGCAGAACCTTGGCGATGGTCACCGTCCCGTCCTCTAGCGGCCACTGGCCTCCCTTGGTTGATCCCAGTCTCCAGCCCTCTTTGCCGCCAATCTGCTTGTTGCCCCGCACCTGGGCATGGCCCGTGTGCAGACCGGTCATCAGGGTACAGCGAGAGGGGGCACACACCGGACTGCCGGAATAGTGCTGGAGGAAACGCATGCCCTCGGCCGCGAGCCGATCGATGTGGGGCGTCTTGATCTTGGTCTGTCCATAGCACCCCAGTTCGGCATAGCCTAGGTCGTCGGCCAATAGGTAGATGATATTGGGTTTGTCAGATCGGATGGGTACTCGGGATGCGGCCCGCAGCAGTTCCGCATGCAATAGACTGAAGGCAAAAGCAAGACCGATCAGTTTCAGAATGTCACGACGCTTGGCCATCATGCGAGTCGCCTTTCACTTGAACCGAATCCAATGACCCCTATTTGCCAACGCTGCTGCTGAGATTGTAAGTCGATAACCGAAGTGCGTCAACAAGGCCTGCTTCCTGCCAATTCTGTCCTTGAATCGATCAATCCGAACCGGTAAAATCCGTCTATTGGCACAAAATGAAATGACGTTTCTACCTTCTGCAAAAAGGGCAAACCCATGTTGAAGAAAAGAGCCTTTACCCTCATCGAACTCCTGGTGGTGATCGCGATTATCGCGGTCTTAATGGCTGTTCTGATGCCCGCGCTGCAACGCGTCAGGAAACAGGCGCGGGATTCCGTGTGTCGTTCCAATCTGCGTCAGTGGGGCGTGGTCTTCTATCTTTACATGGACGACAACGACGGGCTCTTTGCCATCGGCGATAACAGCGGGCAATGGCGCTGGGCGATGGAGCGATATCGGGAGAAGAAACTCAGCGCGGTCTGCCCGGAGGCAACGGACACCCAGCACGAAAATGGCTCGCTCAGGGCCTGGGGACTGGATCGTATGGATCGAGATCATGTGACACAGATAGACTATGGCAGTTACGGCGTCAATCGTTGGATCTATAACCGGGGGCCAGGACAGGCGAGCGAGATGTATTGGAAGACCCGTGAGGTGAAACAGCTCCACAGGATTCCGATGTTTCTCGACTGTTCGTGGTACGGCGCGGAGCCTTTGCACCCCGACCTCCCACCGCAATTTGACGGTGACATCGCCAATACCTATAAGAACAACAGCATGCGGCGTTTCTGTCTCAATCGGCACCAGGGCGCGATCAATGGGGTCATGTTCGATAGTTCCGTTCAGAAAATTGCCTTAAAGCAGTTATGGACGTTCAGGTGGAATCGTCAATTCATTGAGTCGGGCCCCTGGACCGTGGCCGGTGGTCTTCAGCCCGAAGATTGGCCCAAATGGATGCACAGTTTGAGGGGGAAGTGAGCTGGACGGTAGCCGTTCACGTGGTGTGGGATTGAGAAGTAATGGTTAGGGTGTTTTGAACCGCAGAATATCGAACAGCAGAATGTCGAAGGAGTGCGAGTTTGATCGCGTGGAATGACTCATCCACTCGCCATCGAAACTCGATCCTCTGATTCAAGAGAACGACGATTTGATATCAATCTTACTTGTCAGCGTTAAGACGCCAAAGATGAATCGGAAGCCCGGTATTGATAAGATTGCTTATGAGAAGTGGTAACTTCACCATTGGACATTCCTTGTTCGATATTCTGCGGTTCATTCTTCCTCGGAACGATCGGTGAACGGTTACGCTGAACGTTTTGCGCGTCCTTACTCTCAGACGGTGATTGGCTTACTGGAGAGGCTGGAGGCTGGAAAATCCCCATGTTGCGCAAGGAAAAAGGCAAAAGGTCCCATTTTGAGTTGCAACCTGAGGGGGTCGCGGATAGACTGCCAGCAGCGCTAGGGTTACGAAAATCGATAAGTCGTGAGGGGTAGGCAGAGGCCGTGGCGCTTAAGAAAAATGGAAATACTCCGAAGGCCGCTGGCCCGTCCACGCCGGAAACGACGTAGGGACGAGCACAGCGGCCTTTGCGTTTTGTTTCGAGTCGATCGATGACCGTCAGAGAAGCTGACAGAGCCAAAGTCTCTGCCAGGTGTTCTTCGTGACATCAAAGCCTGTCTCTAGGCTCTGTCTGAAAGCTCGATCTGTTGATCAGGAGAGTCTATGCTATGCTCATTCAGGAGAAAGTCACTCAAGCCAAACGCCTGCTGAAAGAGTTCGATATCGACTGTTGGCTCACCTTTGTGCGGGAGAGCCAGATCAATGGTGATCCAACGCTCGTCTTTTTGCTGGGGGAGGCCGTCACCTGGCATTCGGCTTTTTTGATCACCAAGAGCGGTCGAACGCAGGCCATTGTCGGCCGATATGACAAGATCATGGTCGAGGATGTGGGGGGCTATGACGAAGTCATCGGTTATGTGGAGGGGATCAAGGAACCGCTCCAACACTTTCTTAAACAGCTCAATCCTGACACGATTGCCGTCAACTACTCCGAGGGCAGCGAGATTTGTGACGGACTGACACACGGCATGTATCTGACGCTTTCCTCATTGCTGAGCGAGATCGGCATGGGCGACCGGATAGTTTCCGCTGAGCGAGTCGTCTCCGCCCTGCGCGAGCGAAAATCCCCGTTCGAATTGCAGTCGATAAAAGAGGCGATCCACCATACCGAGGAGATCTTCGGGATGGTCGGCAAGTTTGTCTCGTCGGGAAAAACGGAAAAAGAGGTTGCTGCCTTCGTGCTAAAGGAAGTTGAGCGGCGGGCATTGAAGACAGCCTGGGATGCTGCCGTCTGTCCCTCGGTCTTCACCGGTCCGGACACGGCCGAGGCGCACTATAGGCCCACCGATCGTCACGTGGAACGAGGACACCTCCTGAACATGGACTTTGGTGTCAAGGTCAACGGCTACTGTTCCGATATGCAGCGGACCTTCTACCTCATGGAAGCAGGCCATCGCGATGTCCCGCTCGAGGTACAAAAAGGATTCGATACGATTGTGCACGCCGTGGAACAGGCCAGAGCGGCTATGCGACCGGGTGTTTTGGGGGTGGATGTGGACCGCGTGGCACGGGGCGTTGTCACGGCCAACGGCTATGACGAGTTCCCGCATGGCCTGGGACATCAGGTGGGACGCTTTGTCCACGACGGCACGGCGCTGATGGGACCGGCGTGGGAAAAATACGCCCAGAAACCCTTTCAGAAATTGGAATCCAGCATGGTCTTCACCATCGAACCGCGACTGACCGTGCCGGGGCGAGGCGTAGCCACCATCGAAGAGATGGTGGTGGTGACCGAAGAGGGTGCGGACTTTCTGTCTGAGCCGCAGAAGGCGCTGATGCTGATTGATTGAAGGACCTTTAGAGCGAAAAGCTTGGAGAGAAAGGAAGGTGCATTATGAAGCGGGACATTTGTAGGTGGACTGTCCTGATAGCGCTGATCTTCTGCCTGTCAGCTCCGGCTGTTTTGGCCCAGCAGGGCAGTGATCCGGTTCAAGACCGGCAAGCCCTTTCCGGTCCCTGGGTGCATGCGATGACTCTGGGCCCGCCTGGACCGTCACCCGCAGCCGAACCCTTGCGACTCTTGCCGGATCCCAACGGGCAGCGTGACGGAGATGCTTATCCCCTCTATGAAAAGGCGCTCACCAGCCTGGGACCGAATGTTCCGTTCCAACAGATCATGGATTGGGTCAATGAAGAGGGGGCGGGATTTCCCATCGAGGAGGCCGTACAGATTCTGGCCACCTATGAATCC
>JADFHU010000417.1 GCA_022567055.1 Planctomycetota bacterium | reverse complement strand
ACCTATGAACAGTTAAATCGCAAGGCCAATCGGCTGGCGCACCGTCTCAGGAAGCTCGGCATAGGGACGGACGCATTGGTTGCGTTCTACCTGCAGCCTTCCGTCGACTTGATCGTTGGCGTATTGGGTATCCTGAAGGCAGGGGGAGCATATGTCCCACTCGATCCCTCCTCCCCGCCAAAACGTCTGGATGCCATGGTCCGTGACGTCAACCCTGCGCTCATACTCAGCCAGACCTCTCTTGAAGTAAAGAGCCCCGAGGATATCCCCCACCTCTATCTCGACGAAGCCTGGGCTGCGGCTAACCCGGACAGTGATAGCAACCTTCCCTGCCAGGCAAAGCCAGATAGTCTTGTTTATGCTATTTTCACGAGCGGTTCCACAGGGAACGCCAAAGCCGCGGCGGTCTATCACCGCGGTTTCACCAATCTACTAAACTGGTATACGAAGGAACTCACATTGACCGAGGACGATCGAACCCTACTGGTCAGTGCCCCGACCTTTGACCTGACTCAGAAGAACCTATTTGCGCCCCTAATGACGGGTGGAGCATTGCACTTGCTGCCCGCGGGTATGTATGATCCTGCCCTGATCAGGCGGACGATAAAGGCGGAGCGAATCACGATAGTGAACTGCACCCCGAGCGCATTTTATCCCCTGGTCGACTTCTCAAGGGATGGTGACTGTGTGGAACTTGCGACCTTGAGGGCCGTTGTATTGGGCGGTGAACCGATTCTGCTATCCCGTCTTAGGCCGTGGCTGGAGGGTCCCCATTTTCATGCTGAAATCCTCAACACCTACGGGCCTACCGAGTGTACGGACATTGCAGCTTCTTTCCGTGTCTCGAATCCAAGAACTTTCTTGGACCGGCCTGTTCCCATCGGACGCCCCATCGACAATGTCCAAGTGCTCATTCTCGATCAACAGCAGAGGCTTCTACCCGCTGGCCTGCCGGGCGAGCTATATATCGGCGGGATTGGTGTTGGGGCCGGTTACCTTGCAAATCCAGATCTGACCGCTTCCCGCTTTCTACAGAATCCCTACGCCCGAAGTGGTCGCACCCACCTGTACCGGACCGGTGACCTTGCCCGCCTTTTGCCCGATGGCAACATAGAGTTTCTCGGCAGGAAAGATGATCAAGTCAAGATCCGGGGCTTCCGCATAGAACTGGCAGAAGTGACGTTCGCAGTCCTGGCGCTTCCTCAGATCCGCGATGCGGCCGTGGCCATTCGTCCCGATCCGCAGGACGAAGCCCAACTGGTTGCCTATGTGGTGCCGGCCGAGCCTGGGCAGCTTGATGTCTCCGGGCTCCGGCAGGCATTGGAACAGGAGGTGCCTCGATACATGGTGCCGACTGTCTTTGTTAAACTCGACACCCTGCCGCTGAATGCTCACGGAAAAGTCGATCTGCAGGCACTACCCAGTCCGGCGCAGTCCACCAGAAACGTACAGCAGAGCAAGGTCGCGCCGCGCAACGCCACTGAGCAGTCGGTTCTCGATGTCTGGGTGGAGATACTGAAACACAATCACATAGGCGTTTTCGACAGTTTCTACGAACTGGGCGGACACTCGCTGCTGATGGTGAAGGTGCACTCTCGCATTTGCCGGCTTTTCCAAAGGGATATAGGTATTCGGGCGCTATTTGAATCACCCACTGTGGCCACCCAGGCACTAGCACTCGACGACTCGGATGACACGGAAGACGCTGCAAGGTTGCTCGAGCACATGTTGGGCGAGGTGGCATCGCTTTCCGAGGAGGATGCCGCAGTAGAGTTGCAGGAGACGAGTTTTCCCTCTGCCGGTACTGCAGTCAGGACCGCAACGACGAAAACCGGATCTGCGTCCTTTGCTGGCCATGGTACTGAGGCAGACACCCGGAAAAGGGAGCAATCCTCAGTCCAAATCCAGACATTGGCCATCGTGACAGCCAACCGGGTTAAGGCCCTAAAACACAACTTGGAGAGCTATCAACGGCATAGCCACCACTACGATCGCCGCTTGCGGATTGCCATCTTCGACGATTCCCAGGATAGCGCCACGCGTGTCGAGAATCGCCAAACCCTGACCCAGGTGGCCCAGGACTTCGGAGCGGACATTGACTACGCCGGGCATGAAGAGAAACGGCTTTTCGCGGCAAGGCTCTTGGACCACACCGATCTGCCTGCCGATATCGTCAATTTCGCCCTATTTGACGTGTACAAAACGGGCTACAGTCCCGGCGCCAACCGAAACGCAGTCTTGCTGGGAACAATCGGTGCCCCCCTTTTCATTGCCGACGATGACACGGTCTGCAGGCTCAGTCAAGCGGGTGAAGTCCAGGAGGACCTGAGCCTGGCGCTTGGCTGCGATCCTTCCGAGTACTGGTTCTTTCCCGACCAGAAACTAGCAGTGCAACAGGCTCAATACATCGACCAAGACCTTCTCGCACTGCATGAACAGTGGTTGGGTAAATCGGTTGCCGACCTACCCGCATACACACCCCACGAGCGATGTTGCCCGAACCGTCTCGCCCAGGTGGAAGAGCGTCTAAGCAGCAACCAAGCCCGCATCGAACTCATTTCCAATGGGCTCGTGGGCGACTGCGGCTGGGCTTCACCATTCCACTACCTAATGGTGAAGGGAGCTTCTCTGCAACGGTTGGTGGCAACAGAGGAGACCTATCGTCGAGCGTGCACCAGCCGAGGCATGATACGCAGCGTAAAACAACCCACTTTGGCCGATGCTTCCTTCTTCATGAGCACATTTTTCAGTTTGGACAATCGCATTTGCCCGCCCCCCTTCCTGCCCGCCATGCACGGCCAGGACCATCTCTTTGCGGCCACCTATTGGCAATGCCGTAGTCATAGTTGGTTCCTGCATCTGCCGTGGACTCTGAATCATGAACCGGTAGGCGACCGTCAGTTCTGGCCGGGAGAAATCTTTCGTCAGGCCTCCGGGTACAGCCTGATCGAATTGCTGCTAGGCATCTTGTACGGCGCACCCTCACATCCGGAAATCGTGGACACGACCCAGCGAATGCAATCGCTGGGCAGTTACCTGATAGAACTCAGCAACTTGCCTAAGCATGAGTTTAGCGACTATATGTGTGAGCAGGCCCAAGGGGATAAGAACCGACAGTTAGCAGACATCGAGGACCACTTGGCGACTCATCCGGATGGACCTCGCTACTGGGCAGACGATCTCAGAAGATACCAAACGCTGCTACGCCAAGCCCTCGAGCGAGCGGACTTTTGGATTCCCCTGGATCTCAAGTTCAGTGGATCGGATAGAGAGCCGGCAGAGCAGGTGCGTCATTGGATAAGAAAGTATGGGGAGCTGCTGTATTGGTGGCCCGCCATCGTGGCAAAGGCGCGGGCCCTCCAGGAAGGAGGGCAATCGCTTGCCCAGCCTATCTAAGACATCCGGCATGGATGACCTTTTGAAAAAGGTCCAGACACTCTCTCCTGCAAAGCGACGGCTCCTGGAGAAACGGCTAGCGACTGCGGGCGCGAATTTTCCCCTATGGAACAACATTCCCAAGCGATCGCAGGCAGACCAAGCCCCACTCTCATTCGCCCAGGAACGTCTGTGGAACAGTCAGCAACTGGATCCTGACAGCAGCATCTACCATATGGTCACGGCCTTGCATGTGACAGGCCCTCTGAACACCGAGGCCCTCAAGCAAAGCTTCCGGGAAATCGGCAAACGCCATGAGTCCTTCCGGACCACCTTTCCTATTGTCCAGGGGACAGCGCGACAAGTCATCCATTCGGAACCACGGCTGGATTGGCGGGAACGAGACCTAAGCCCCCTGCCACGCACCGAGCGTCTGGAACAAGCCCGCACCCATGTGCGAAACGCCGCCAACAAACCCTTCGACTTGGGTCGAGGACCGCTCAGCCGCACCGTACTCATCCGAATTGATGAGAGGGAATTTGTCTTTGCGTTTGTGGTCCACCATCTGGTCTTTGACGGCACCTCATTTGGGATCCTCTACCGCGAACTCGCCTCCCGATACGCCGCCCATTGCCAGGGAGACGCAGCCGCGCGTGCGGCGCCACCCCTGCAGTATGCCGATTATGCCGAATGGCAGCGTACGCGCCTAGAAGGAGCGGCGCTGGAGTCACAGTCTTCCTACTGGCAGGAAAAACTGGCCGATCTGTCGCCCCTGTCCTTACCAACCGACTTCCCTCGTCCCCAGCGAACCACCTTCACCGGCGGCCATGTCTCGCTTTCTCTGACGCAAACATCGGTCTCGTCTCTGACGCAACTGGCCAACGAGGCAGGCTGCACACCCTTCGCCGTACTGCTCGCCGGTTTCGCCGTCCTCCTGGCCCGCTACAGTCAACAGGCCGATATCAGTCTCCTGGTTCACTGCGACAATCGAGATCGCCCCGAGATCGAAAGCGTCATGGGCAACTTTGTGAATACGCTAATCATCCGGATTCAGGTGCCCGGCACCCTTTCCTTCAAGGACCTGCTCTCCAGTGTACATCGCACGGTCATGGAGGCGCATACGCACAAGGACTACCCCTTTGCTCGGCTCTTGGACCATCTCTCCCGGCTTGCGGGTTCGAACTCAACCAGACCCTTCCAGGCCTACTTTAACATGCGTAATCCTGAGAATGGTTCACTCAATCTCCAAGGGCTGGATGTCGAACCGTTCTCCTATACCGACCAACGATCAACGAAGCTCGATCTTACGCTTGAGACCCAAATAGAGGCGGGTCAACTGTCGGGCTC
The DNA here is from genome assembly GCA_022567055.1 of Planctomycetota bacterium. Classification (GTDB taxonomy): domain Bacteria; phylum Planctomycetota; class Phycisphaerae; order Sedimentisphaerales; family Anaerobacaceae; genus JAIPFM01. The sequence continues at coordinate 913 of JADFHU010000417.1, read as the reverse complement.
TGCGACTTACAATGCCGACATCCTCGCCGAGGATACGGTCCGGGGCCTCTTGCGGCACTACGACATGCTGCTAGGCGGACTGGTGCAGCATCCCGGTCGTTCCCTGGAGAGTCACACGCTTTGGCCGGCGCGGCAATTCAGCTATCCGCCAAACCTCTCACTATCGGCGTCACCGAAACCGCACCTTATCCATCAATTCATGGACCATGTTCGGACCGCCCCTGATACCCTCGCCGTCGAAACTTCACGAGAAAGCTGGAGCTACGCCAGGCTAAACGATCGGGTCGACCAAATCGCCGCCCATCTGCAGGCATCGTGCGGAGAGAACAACGCTCGCATTGCCCTGCTCTTGCCTCCTGGCATTTCACAGATCGCAGCAACCCTGGCCACCTTCAAGAGGGATGCGATAGTGGCCTGGCTACCCACCGCATCCTGCGAGAAGACCCTAACGGCAGCACTGCACACGTTCCAGGCGGGCACCGTTGTCACGGACCTTAGTCACGCGGGTCGAATTCGGCCATTGGCACCAAGCTCTACCCGAATCATCACCCTCAACGAGTGCCTAGGGTCGGCAGATCGAGACCTTCCCTGCCCCCCTGAAGCGCTTCATGCCAGACTGTGCCTGCCTACCCATGCATCTGATGCAACTGATCCATCGGGGCCGGGGGCGTCCTACACTCAATGTGAACTGTCTTATCATATAGGAAACTACGCGCAGGCCCTGGACCTGAAGCGGGCAGACCGTCTGCTCTGTCTGTGCCCATGTGACCCGGCGACGGTTGCCCTGAGTTCTTTCGCCGCACTGGCGCGGGGAGCGACATGGGTGCACGGTACCCTAGAGAGCAGCGTGCGCCCGCTGCAAGAGCGTTTGGACCGGCAGGGCATCACGATCTTGCATACCAATCCCGCCAAC
>JADFHU010000416.1 GCA_022567055.1 Planctomycetota bacterium | reverse complement strand
TTCCGGCGAAAAGTCGCCCAGCGACGGAACTGCACCCACAACGGCCCCATTGTTGCCCGGATCATCGAAGCCGTCGATCCAGGTGGCCCAGATTTCGAGGAATTCTTCGTCCCTGTAGCTCTCCATGTCGTCAACAACGATGCTTCCCACCGTGGTAAAGCTCCAGACTGCCCCGGCCCACTCCATGGGATCCATGGCGTCGTTGACTTCAACGACCTGCCAGTAATAGGTTTGGCCGAGTTGCAGATCCGATGCCAGGGTGTCGAAGCTGCTCTCCTGGACACTGCCGGCCAGGGACAGGTCGTTGACATCGGTCCCAATGTAGACGTCGTGACGTCCGGCCTCTCGGCCATCACGGCCCCATGAAAGAAGAAGATCGGGTGCCACGTTGGTTGCACCTGAGTCGGGTGTTGGCCTGGTGGCAAACGTGGGTATGGAGAAGAACCGTACCTCACTCAGACTGGCCTGCGGGGCGAAACCCTGCACACTGTTGACGGTCATCCGCACATACTGGGCCACAGCGGCGCCGAATCCAATGGTATTGTTGTGTGCGTAGTCCGCCATCCCCGGGGCCTGCGCCAGGGGCCCGACCCCTTCCAGAGCGGTCCAGTTCTCGCCATCCAGAGAGTGTTCGATGACAATATCTTTCGCGCCGAATCCAATGAAGGGTTCGATGGTCTGATTCGAGTTCCAGACCCACATCTCATGCAGCTTGTAGGCCCGGTCAAAAGCGTACTCGATCGTGGCCGGGATACCAGCGCTGATCCACATATCGGTGGCGGCAATTCCATGGAGATCATCGACCAGACCGGAGCCGTTGATGGTATTCTCAGCGACGGAAGCGCCGAATGAGCTGGAGGCCGTGGCGGCGATATTAATGATTGGAATAGAGAAAGGCTCGGTCGTGAAGCTCCAGACATCACCTCTAAAGAGCGTGTTGTCCGGTGCGCCATTAACTTCGTCGACACGCCAGTAATAGGTTTGGCCGAAGTCGAGACGACCCGGATCATAGCTCGTGGCGACCTGAGCCGAGCTGACCAGTACACCCAGGGGGTTCTCAGTACCGGCGTCATTGACATCGTCGAAAACAGTGCCAAAGTACACATCGCGTGTCACAGCGGACGCAACGGGATTCCAAGTGAGTTCAGCATCACGTGGTACATCCGTGGCTTCATTGCCGGGCGCATTCCCGGAGGCCCCTGAACTTGCTGGGACGCCCACAGTGGCTTGCAGCCACTCACTGACCCCCGCAATCTGGGCATCGCTCAAGGCGGTGTTATACACCACGACCTCAGCGATGTCGAAATCTCCGACGGAGGGATAACGCATGTCACCTACATAGAACTGATCGTTGGAGGTGGTATAGGAACTTCCAGTGGCGGTATAGGCCAGGTCTAGGGTACCGGTCGAGTTGAACCACATATTAATGACGGCAGGATTCATGCGTGCGGCGTAAATGACAAAGACGTCAAGTGGATGCTCTTGGTTCCTGCCTTCGATTCGTCCGTTGTCCTTGCGAACCGTGACATCGAAGGACATATTAAAGTGGTCGGCTCTGCCCCCGTCATTATAGGAGCCAAAGCCCAGGCCGCGCTGATCGTTGTTTCCGGGATCAACCACCTTCTGGATCGAGAAGATGGTCAGATCCGTTAACCCGGCGCCGCCGTTGAGGTTGGTGGCCATGAGCAGATCTTGTACGGTAGGATCGAAATGCACGGCAGCGAAGGCATGTGAAAAGACCGTGGCATTCTCGCCTGACGAGAGCGTCGGTCCCACGTGATTGGCAACCTCCGCGCGGGCATCATTGCCTTTGCCACTGAGGTCAGCCCATACGCCCGTGCCCGGATCGTAATTGATGTCGGGCATTCTCAGCCACAGACTGAGGTTGCCCGCGATACTGCCATCGTCCGGGGCTAGCGGGGCTCCAAATAAGGTGGTGGTCAAGACCATGGCGATGAGCAAAACTGTGGAGGTCCGTAGGGTTCGATTCATGACACAATTCTCCTATGTGCTAACGTACTATTCAAGATGAGTAAACTGATTACTGATCGCAGATCACTGATCACTGGCCACTGATGCGATCGCCCTGGTGGTCCACAGTTGGCATTAAGTGCCTGTAGTCAAAACGTCATCGATCATTTCGAGCAGAGACGAAGCGCAGAATATCGAACACGGAATGTCCAACGGTGAAGTTAACTGGCCTTCGACATTCTGCAGTTCCAAGTTCGATATTCTACAGTTCAAACCACCCTTGCCAATACTTCTCAATCCCATACCCCGACGGTTCCGTCAAAACAAATGGGGCCTATACCCATTGACTAGGCATAGGCCCCATATTGAAATCAATCTACCAGGTAACTGGCCTCATTAGGCGTCACCCTTATGCGTCGCTGGAATCACTATTGAGACAGGGTGAAACTCCAAACCTTGCCTGGAGTGACACTCCCATCGGCAGCAACCTCATCGATCCGCCAGTAATAGGTGGAGCCCGCAGTGAGACCGCCTACGAACGGATCCGGGGGTATGCCAAGGCCGAGCAGTATGGCCGGCGCGACCTGGTTGCCGATAAAGGCGGCTGCGTCGCCGGCGTCGACTGCCGCGAAATCGTCCATGGCGATGTAGACGTTGTGAGAAACCGCGCCCTCTCCCGGAGTGAAGGTCAGACCGACGATACCGGGCAGAACCGTGGCACCATCGGCCGGGTCGGGATTCAAGGCCTGACTGACGTTAGTGAACATGTTTCTCATTTCAGACGCGCTAAACGCCCTGTCATAGATGCGCAGGTCATCTAAGAAGGTGATGGGAGGGCCACCGCTGTTGCTTCCATCAAATGTAGTGGCCTCGGAATTAGCAGCGATCAAGCCGAATCGGCGCGTACCGGTACCCATGGTCGTTCCCGTGGTTGAGGATGGCTCGGGGACGCCGTCGATGTAGATCGTAGACACACCGTTGTCAAACACGCCGGCAACATGGTGCCATTCATCATCGTCAACCCGCTTTTCGCTGCCATAGTCACTCTGTCCGGCATCGGTGAACACGTCCCAACCGACCTGCCCGGGGCCACCGCCACTGCCGTTGATCTCCAGGCGGTAGTACTCGTTGCGGTCATACGAGAGGATATACTGGTCGCCCGAATTCGCAGTACGGATCCATGCGAAGACGCTCACCTCAGGAATCCCAGTGGTTTCGTACATGAGATCCTTGATCGCGCCATACTGGCTGACGTCCGTGAACTCCAAGGCCTCGCCACCATCCTCCGCACCAGAGGAAACCCGATTCACATCTCCAACAAGGAGCGCGTGGTAGTTATTCCCCGAGCTATCAAGTGCGGTCGCTCCCTCACCCTCGTCGAACATCCAGCGGGCCACCAGGCTGGGATCTGCATTGGGATCCGCGGCCAGGTCGGGGGCCGTGGTGAAACTCACGACCGAACCCAGGGACCAGTGCGTGCCATAGAACTCATCAACTGCCCAGTAGTAGGTCGTACCCGGCTCCAAGGATTCCGTATCCAGGGAAGTACCCCCCCGTATCAGAATGGTGGGCTCTACGGCTCCACTGGTGATAGAGCCGGCGTCCGTACTGAGATACACGGCATGCATGAGCGGACTCCAGCCGCCGGTCCAGCTAAGGCCCGTGATCACGTTTATCTGACCATCAGCCGGGCTGTGATCATACGCAGCCACGGGGGGAACAAAGAAGCTCAAGATCTCACCGGCAGAGACGATATCATTAGCATCCGGCGCCGAATCGATCTCATCGATCCGCCAGTAGTAGATTTGGTCTTCGGCCAAATCAGCCGCCACGTACCCGGTCTCCGTCTGTTGACTGACGAGTTGATCCGGACCGAGGTCTGGAGTCGTGCCGAAGTACACACTGTGTGTGTCTGCGTTATCTCCTGCGCTCCAAGAGAGGGTTGTCGCGGTATCCTCAATCACAGCTCCATTTTCCGGGCTGAGATTGCCGGCATCCGGCCAAATCGGAATCATACCGTTCATTGATTCCACTACCTGCTCGGCTGTAAGCTCTCGACTGAAGAGCTGGACCTCGTCAAGAACACCGTCAAAAAATCTCCCACTCGTGTGGCGGCGGCCTATGGTGACATCAGAGCCGGCCTCCATTAGAAGCGAAGCCCCTGCTCCGGTTGATGTCCTATTATCGACCACGCCGTTCAGGTAAAGCAGCACGTCCGGATCATTGATGATGGCGTTTTCCGTTACCGTCACCGCAACGTGGATCCATTCATCGACGGGCAAGGTGGTGTCACCTTGAACATTGCCGGAACTCTCACAGCGCAATCTGTTGCCGTTAATCCGGAAGTCCACTCTTGTGACCCCGCCGGCGTTTAGGCCCCAGGCCATCATCGTACCGTTTCCGCGTCTATTTATCCACGCAGCGATGCTAAAAGGCTTCGGGCCCAGAATGCCCTTGTAGCCGGTTATCGACATGTAATCATTTCTGCCACGAAGATCCAGGGCCTGACCCGTAATTCCCTCCACCTCCACGAAATTCGGATCGGTATTCGGATCGGCCAGCATAATCGTGCCGTGCAGGCCATTACCGGAGACGTCATTGGCGTCGCCATCCAGGGGCCAGCGCCCTAGCAGGCTTGCCGAGGCACTGCCGGCCACGTACAGCATTAAAGCCCCCAGAAATAAACACATCACTTGTCTGTTCATCATGTTTCTCCTGATTGATACTTGGTTTCTGTTCGATTCAACTCTCTGCTGAATGACTATCCCAAAACAATTGCTTTTCGTTGGCAGATGCAGCGACTGGTAACAAGGGTTGTTTGAACTCGAAGCACACCTCCTTCAACAGGTAAGTCATGAATGTCTTACGGACGAAATCCGTGTTTTGACCTGGGAATGACGAGTCGCTGTGGGATTTGCAATCAACACACCTCCTATCCAGACTGGCCCGCAGGCATAAATACGGGCGGTTCAGTTCAATACCGTCATGCTATTGAGCCTTTCGACCCAATACTCGCTATATTATCTGACTCAGCGACAAAAATCAAGGTTTGTATCATTTCCCTGGAGAAACGAAGCGGTCAAATTGAATAGGAGCCGCATCTGCGGAAAGATACGGCTCCTCAGAGTTCAGTCATCAATTTTCGGCATGGTTCAAGGTTCCAGGATCACGGTTCACAGTTGAAGGAAAAACTGATTCAAGGCTTCGATCCGTGAACCCTGAACCATGAACCAAAAACTCTAATTCGGTATGTGGTTTACGCTTCAGAAGCATCGTGAATCCTGATGAACTGTTACCTAAGACAACGTCAATTCATCACCGCAATGGCATCGAGTAGTGCGCCGTCTTCACGCCGCGCGATCTCGAGCGTGTGTGTTCCGGCCGAGAGGGTGAATTCAACCACACTGTCGTTATCATCTTCGCTAAAGACCTCGTTCCACTGCCAGGCGTCACTGTCTGGGATGCCGTTCATGCGCACCCAACCGCTGGCATGGTTCGTGGTATTGGTCGCCATGCCCGGGATCCGGAGCCAGAAGGAGTTGCTTCCACCGGTGATGATCACACGGATGGCAAGCCGGTACACACCGTCCTCGGGTACGTCGAAGCTATACGTCGCAACGCCATCGGCTGGAGGATTGTTGTTTTCATCGCCAATGCCGTCCTCCG
>JADFHU010000415.1 GCA_022567055.1 Planctomycetota bacterium | reverse complement strand
GGAGAGGCGCTTCCAGACCATCATTGTCGAACCCCCCTCGAAAGAGGAAGCCTTGGACATCCTCCGCGGCCTGCAGGATCGCTACGAGGCCCATCATCGCGTGACCTTCACCGAGGACGCCCTGTTCCAGGCCGTCGAGTTGTCGACGCGCTACATTGCCGGCCGGTGCCTTCCCGACAAGGCTATCGATGTCGTCGACGAGGCCGGGGCGCGGGTGCGGCTCAAGAACATGACGCCTCCCCCGGACTTGACCAAGATCGAGGGAAAGGTCGAGAAGCTGCAGCGGGAAAAAGATGAAGCCGTTCGCAACGCGGACTACGAGCGGGCCGCGTCTCTGCGGGATGAGGCTCAGCAGCTCTCGGAAGAAAAGAATGAGCTGCACAAGAAGTGGTATGCAGAAAATCGAGAATCCACCGGCGTCGTCGACGTAGAGATCATCGCCGAAGTGGTCAGCAATATGACCGGCGTGCCCTTGACACGCCTGGAGAAGAAAGAGACCCAGCGCCTGCTGGAATTGGAGTCGGAATTGCACAAAACGGTCGTGTCACAGGATGAGGCGATTCACGCCGTGTCCAAGGCCGTGCGTCGCAGTCGTAGCGGCATGAAGGATCCGAATCGTCCCATGGGCTGCTTCATCTTTCTCGGTCCCAGCGGCGTCGGCAAGACCCTATTGGCCAAGGCCTTGGCGGAGTTCCTGTTTAGTGACAAAAATGCCATTGTGCGGATCGACATGAGTGAGTTTATGGAGAAGCACAACGTCAGCCGGCTGGTGGGAGCGCCTCCCGGATACGTGGGTTACGAAGAGGGCGGGCAACTCACCGAGCGGATTCGCCGTCGTCCCTACGCGGTGGTGCTGCTGGACGAAATCGAAAAGGCGCATCCCGATATCTACAATATGCTCCTGCAGATCATGGACGAAGGCCACCTGACCGACAGTTTCGGTCGCAGCATCGATTTTAAGAATGTCATCCTCATCATGACCAGTAACATCGGTGCCGAGCTGATCAAGAATCAGGGCGGTTTCGGATTCGGCAAGAAGGGTCCCGAGTCCGACTTTGACAGGATGAAGGAGGTTTTGCATAAGGAAGTAGAACGTCACTTCCGACCCGAGTTTATCAATCGGCTGGACGAGACCATCGTCTTTCGGCCCTTGACCCGCGAGAACCTGACCAACATTGTCGAGTTTGAACTGGCTAAGGTCTTCAAACGACTCACGGAGCACGGTCTGCATCTGGAACTCACGGATCAGGCCAAGGAGTTTCTCATCGACAAGGGCTACAACCCCGAGTTCGGGGCCCGACCCCTGCGCAGGGCCATCGAGAACTACATCGAAGACCCGCTCTCCGAGTCCTTCCTGGCCGGAGACTTCAAAGATAAGAACTTCATCAAGATCGACGTAAAGGATGAGGACAGCCTCAAGTTTGACGGCGAGCAACTCGACAAGCCCGAAGAAGAAGAAGCCGAAGCCCCGGTAGCGGGTGCCCAGTAGACTCTGTGGCAACCGGACAACAAGTCATGAGGCCCGAATTGGTTGATTCGGGCCTTGTTTTTGTCGGAGGGTTTTAGGCACGGTCTGAAAGGGTGGATGGAACGATCACTCCTTTTTCTTGCGCCCGCCAAAGAGTCCCTTGAGACCCTTCTGTAGCTTGTCCCCCAGCTTGTCCGTGTCGATGATCGCCTTGATCTCTTCGGGGACCTCGTCGCCGAGATGCTTGTCGATCACGCGTTTGAGTTCATCCGCGGCCTTTTGTTTGCCCAGGTCCACGAGCTTGGCCTGCAAGGTCTCCTGGAGGGCCTTGCTGTCGAATACCAAGCGGGGGGCGGTCATTGGGCCGACCAGGCGTAGGCTGAGTTCCAGATCGTCGATCTGCTCGAAGAGGTCGTTGGCGGTCTTGGCATCGAGACCCAGGAACCCTCGTCTGCCCGTGCTAGCCTGCAGACCCGAGAGTGTCGTGTCAATCGTCAGATCGACGCGCTCTCGATTGAGAAAGCCCGTGATCGTGCCGGAGGCCTTCCCCTGCTGAAAGGTCAGGTCGTTATCCGACTTGAGGCCCTGTTGCAGCTTGGCCAGATCGATCGCCGTGAATACTCCCGTCACCCTCCCGGCGGTCTCTTCCTCCTCGAAGTGCAGCGTCACTTGGAGCCTCGGTCCCTGCTGGGATGCCAACTCAAACTCGATGGGCAGCTTGGCCGCCATGGGTGCGTCATTCAGATTAGTGAATCTCATGTCACTGAGACCAAACTGCGAATCGTTCAATGGCACCTGGTCGAGCAGGACCCGCTTCGCCAGCAGTCGCACCTTGGGCAGCGTGTTCACGCGGGCCTTCAAGTAGCCCAGGTAGGAATCCGGCCCCCCAGGCGGCAGTGCCTTCTTCTCCTGGCTGTCGGGCAACCAGGGGCGGATCTTCTCGATCCAGGCCTTGATCTTCTTGGCGTTTTCGAAGTAGCCCTCCAGCTTGTCGAGATCATTGGCATGGACCGCGACCCCCGTCCCCGCGGCAGCGCCTTCCGACTCACCACCCTGCGAATCCGGCTTGGCGACGAGCGTACCGGGTGACTGTCGGGGCTGGTCGAATCGCAGGCCCGAAACGCGGACCTCCTCCATCACCAGCTTGCCCAGGGACATCTGATAGACATTGGCCTGCGAGCTTAGCTCCGCGATCTGTAGCTTGTTCTGTAGCAGGTTGTCGGCGTCGGTCAGGGCAAGTCCCTTTAGGTTTACCTTGCCCGTCAGGGGCGAGAGACTCAATGCCTCCAGGTCCACCGTGGCCCCATTGACCCGGGTCAGTCGGTCCGCCGCTTTGGTGCGGATCGCGTCCTTCAGGACAGTCGCGCCCAGCCCAAAGCAGAGCAGCAGGATCACCGCCAGGATGACGCCACCGGTCCGTAGGGGCTTGGTCTTTGCCGCCAATGCTGCCGCCGCATCCTTACTTCGTTTGCCCACCACGATGCGGTCGAGAAGCCGGACCCAGCCCTGGTTTTGCCAGGCCTCGAATTTCTCAGATTTGCCCTGCAGCTTGAGCCAGGTCTTCCGAAAGCCCAGCACGGAAAAACCCATCGCAGACCCTAACACCAGCCCGCCCACCGGTCCCAGTAATAGAGCGCCGACCAGGGCCGGCCGACTGAAATCGGTAATGGCCACCACGGGAATGAGCCGGTTAATGTCCAGCAGCCACTCCGCGTGTTCAATCACCTTTAGCCCCAGATGGTAGAGCAGCGGCGCAGCGGCCAGCGAGGCAGCCTTGCCGATGCCAACAGACAGAATGAACATGCCGATGGGCAGGTTGAGCAGGACCAGGAGGACCAGCAGGCAGGCATGGATACCGTAAAACCCGGGCATCAGGCCGAACCAGAACCCCAAGCCCACCGCCAAACCGGCCAGCGCCGGAGAGACCTGTCCCCGGAGCACCGCGACGATCTTTCGTATTTTTTTGAAGAGCATGATGAGACTCCTGGTTGTTAGGTCAGTAGGTCAGTAGGTCATTGGGTCAGTGGGTCCGTCATTGTCCGTTGCTAGATTGTATGATTTGCGGGCGTATGTGCACAGGGGATTATTGCGAGGTGCGCGCCAATCCCCCGCGCCGTTCAGCGGCAAGGCTTGCCGCGGAATTGATACTGGATACACTAGACATTTACCCGTGTAGCGACAGGTCTGAGTGCAACGAGAACTTTGATGAAGCTGAAATTCAACAAACGCATCTTTCGGGTTTCAGTTTCTTCGTTGAGGATAACCATGACCTCCTTATGCCTATTAATAACAGCGACACTTCTGGCGGCTCCCACCCTTGTCACCGCTTCCATCCATCGTCCACCCGAAGACGAGATCATCTACTTCATCATGCCCGACCGCTTCCTGGATGGAGACCCTACCAACAACTTTGGCGGCGATGAGCGCCAAGGCTTTGCCCGAGAAGATGTCATGAGACATGGCTACCTGCCCACCCACAAGGGCTACTATCATGGCGGCGATTTACGCGGCGTCATGATGGCCCTGCCCTATCTGCAGGATCTCGGTGTCACGGCCATCTGGCTGGCACCGATCTTCAAGAACCAAACCGTGCAACCCGATCGCTCTAGCCTCTACGGTCACTCGGCAGCCTACCACGGTTACTGGATCCTGAATTTCCTCCAGGTGGATCCGCACCTGGGCACGAATGATGAATTCCGCGAACTGGTCAGCCAAGCCCATGCGCGGGACATGAAGGTCTACCTCGATATCGTCACCAATCACACGGCCGATGTGATCCGTCTGAGGCCTTGGCCGCAGCGGAACTACGAGCGCAGGGGAGGGTACGTCTCCAAATCCCTCATGCCCTATCGCGACGGCCAGGGAGAGCCTTTTGACGACGCGGCCGTTGCCTATGATGGCCGTACTCAGAGACCATTCCCACGCATGACGGACGAGGGCTTCCCCTATCAACCCATCGTCCTGCCCGAGGACAGGGACGCCAAGCATCCGGCCTGGTTGAATGAGCCCCAGTACTATCACAACCGCGGCGACTCCCGCTTTGCCGATGAGAGTTCGCTCTATGGAGATTTCTTCGGACTCGATGACCTATTCACGGAGCGACCCGAGGTGGTGCAGGGCATGATCGCCATCTATCGCCACTGGATCGAAGCGTATCACGTGGACGGTTTCCGCATCGACACGACGCGCCACGTCAATGTCGAGTTTTGGCAGGCCTTCGCCCCGGCCATGTGGAAGGCGGCCAAAGAGAAGGGCATTGAGCATTTCATTGCCTTCGGTGAGGTGGCGGACCGGCGACCCGAAGTGCTCAGTTACTTCACGACAGAGGGAAAGCTGCAGAGCGTCTTAGATTTTGGCTTTCAAAAAGCTGCGCGGAGCTTCGCCTCGAGGAGCGGATCTGCCGATCAGCTTCGAGCCTTGTTTGAGTCGGACGACTATTACACGGATGCCGACAGCGATGTCTATTCCCTGCCCACCTTCCTGGGGAACCATGACATGGGGCGTTTCGGCCGTTTCCTTCTACAAGACAACCCCGACGCCTCGGACGAGGAAATCGTCGCCCGCTCGATCCTGGCCCATGCCCTGATGTTTTTCGCCCGGGGCACACCCGTGATCTACTACGGCGACGAGCAGGGCTTTACCGGCGATGGCGGGGACAAGGACGCGCGCGAGGACATGTTCGCCAGCCAGGTGGCGGTCTACAATGACAATCGCCTCATCGGGACGCACCGCAGCACGGCCGAGTTGAATTTCGATCCGTCCCATCCCCTCTACCGGGCGCTTCAACGTCTGGCCAAGGTCTACCGCAAACATGCCGGTCTACGGCGAGGCGCTCAGTTTCATCGTTTCAGTTCCGAAGGGCCGGGTCTCTATGCCTTCTCCAGGATCGATGCCAAGGACAAGGTGGAATATGTCGTCGCCTTCAACAACAGCGGCGGAGGCCGGTCTACAGAGGCGCTTGTCCCGACCTTTTGTCCCGGGGGCGCGTTTGACCTCATCTTCAGTCAACCCTTGCGACCTATGGAGACCGTCGAAGCCGATGAGAAGGGGCGACTGCCTCTGCGGCTGGAGCCATTCGGTGTGGCGGTGTACCGGGCAGTGGGTTCATTGAAGGCGTCTGAAGAGTTGCCCAAGCTGGTGATTGTGACCCCCGTGGCCGGTGAAACCCTAATCGCCAGCCAACGCTAT
>JADFHU010000414.1 GCA_022567055.1 Planctomycetota bacterium | reverse complement strand
GGCTACCCCGGCGCTTTCGACTGGACAGTGGGTGTCGCGCATCCCCGGGACGATGGGATATTCAAAGTCGACATTGCGACCGGTGAAAAGACCCTATTGGTATCGTTTCACCAACTGGCGCGGACGATTCGACCGATCCACCCCCATGTCGACCAGACGCCGCTCTTCATCAATCACACGCTGTGGAATCGTGAAGACGATCGCATCTATTTCTACGCACGTGGAAACTTCAGCAAGAGTGGCAAGGAACGAATCAACGTGCCCTTCACTGTCAAGCCGGACGGCTCCGGGTTGACGCCTCTAAAAACATTCATCGGCGGCCATCCGGAATGGGACTACGGTCATCGCGTGATAGGGGTCCTTGGCGACCGCCAGATCCTCTACGACGTCGATCGGCAACTGGTCGTCGGAACCTTGGGCAGTTCCGACATTTTTCCTAAGCCCGGCGCGGATATCTCCTTGTCGCCGGACGGGAAGTGGTTTGTGAACGGCCATATGGATCGAGAGGTCGGAAAGAATTTCTATAATATCTACTGCCGGAGCAACGGCACCCACTTACGCACGGCCGGTTTCAGCACAGGCCAGTACCAACGAGGCGAATTGCGGATCGATCCGGCTCCCCGCTGGAACCGCACCAGCGACGCCATTCTTGTTCCATGCTGGACCGACGAAGGAACACGGCAGATGTTCATCATTCGCATCCAGCAGGCTTCCAAACGCAAACCGGCGGACTAATTGTTATGAATAACCGACGTCTGATACAAGCGTGGATGCTGGTCGGTCTCTTCGCCGTCGTCGTCCAAGCGAAAGAAACAGTCGACGCCAAGGACAGTGCCGCGGCGTTCTTTCGGGAGACGATCGAACCGATCCTGGTCGGCCGGTGCCTGGAATGCCACGGCGCGGAGCGTAAGGGCCACCTCGATTTGCGTACCGGACAGACGGCCCTTGAAGGTGGCGAGAGCGGTCCCGTTATCGCAATGGGCAAGCCCGGCGAGAGTCGCCTGTATGAGCACGTCTCCAGCCACAAAATGCCTCCTGATGACCCTCTCGAAGACCATGAAGTCATAGCCATCGAGAAGTGGATAAGCGATGGTGCGTACTACCCCGGTGAGCCGCTCGACTTTTTTTCGGTGACGACCGCCCGTCGTGCCGGCTACAATTGGTGGTCATTGAAGCCGCTGCAAGACGTCACGCCTCCAAACGTTGGTGGCATTGAAACGGATGAGAAAGGCGCTTCGACGCCCTCGCAATGGCGCGGAGTTAGGGCTTGGGAAAGCCACCCCATCGACCGCTTTGTCCTGGCAAAGCTTCACGAACGCGGCCTTGTGCCTTCCCGGCCCGCATCGCCTCGGATCCTGATTCGCCGTGCCACGTATGACCTGACCGGGCTTCCTCCCAGGCCTGAAGCAGTTGATGCCTTTATTGAGGAATGCGAAGGTGAAACGGGCTCGCCTCTTCGGGTGGGAGATCAGGCCTATGATCGGTTGATCGATGGCCTTTTGGATTCACAGCACTATGGTGAGCATTGGGCCAGACATTGGCTGGACGTGGTACGCTTTGGAGAGAGCACCGGATTTGAAGTAAACCATCTTATCGACGATGCCTGGCCCTATCGCGACTACATCATCCAGTCCTTGAACGACGATAAACCTTTCGACCGTTGGGTGCTTGAACATCTGGCGGGGGACTCGGTCGGGCCAGGTGATCCTGCGGTGGAAGTCGGCATGACGTTTTTGGTTTCGGGGCCCTACGATACGGTGGGCAATCAGGACCCGGTCCAGGCGGCGCAGATTCGGGCGAACACCATCGACGAGATGATCCGCGCCACGAGCGAATCGTTTCTGGGGCTCACTGTGGGCTGTGCCCGGTGCCACGACCACAAGTTTGATCCCATTTCGCAGAAGGACTATTACGCGTTTTACGCGACCTTCGCGGGCGTCTATCACGACAGTCGAACGGTGGCGCCGGAGGAGGAGCGGCGTGAACACGAATCGAAATTGAAACCGCTCCGCGAAGAACGGGAGGGGCTCTCGCAGGCACTGGGCGAATTGAAACAGGGTATTATCGCACGTGCTGAAGGGAAGGCTGCGGAGTACGAGGCACGCTGGACCCGGCCACCCATCGACCGCAAGGGCACGGAGGAAGTGTTCGCGCCGGTGGAAGCCCGTTACCTCCGCCTACTCGCCGAGGGTCGCGACAATAACCCCGCCGCGCGGACGGGTTTTCGCATCGACGAGTTCGAGGTCTGGACGGCCGACGCCACGCCCCGAAATGTGGCTGCGGCCATGAACGGCGGGAAAGCAGCGGGAAAAAGTCGGGTCGCGGAGGATTTCAAGAACGCCTATGGTGTCGATCGTACCATCGACGGTGAGTTCGGCGAACGTTGGATCGCGTCGGGTCCTGACCTGACGATCGAGTTTGCGCGGCCGGAGCGAATCCGCCGGATCTTCTTCTCGAGTGACCGTCTCGAGGCCCTGAGTCCTACCAGCGCTGAAGCGCCGCTTGTTTCTGAATACCGAATCGAGGTCTCCGTCGATGGCAAAAACTGGGCCCCTGTAGCCGACTCGTATGACCGACTACCCGTTAATGACGCTCATCGCAAAAAGCGTTACCTTGACTGGGAAACAAGCGCCGAAGAAGAGACGCAGCGGACTACACTTCGCGCGCGAATAGCCGATGTCGATAAGCGTATGCGCGCGGTGCCCGACCTGCCCCGGTTGCGGGTGGGGCGGCTGACGGAGGTAAAACAGGACTTTCACGTTTTTCGCGGGGGTGATCCGCAGCGACTGGGAGCGCCGGTTGTGCCCGCAAGCTTGAAAACGCTTGGGCGGGTCACACCGGGTTACGAATTGACAAGCGCTTCGGCGGAACGGGATCGCCGTCTTGCTTTGGCGGAGTGGATCGTTGCCCCGGAGAATCCCCTGACGCCCCGTGTCCTGGTCAATAGGCTGTGGCACTACCACTTTGGAACCGGCCTGGTGTCCACGCCCAGCGATTTCGGCTACATGGGTGGACGCCCAAGTCATCCCGACCTGTTGGACTGGCTCGCCCGTGAACTCATTGAACCCTCCTCTGGCGGCGCGGTGGCCGAACAGGCGTGGCGACTCAAGCGCATGCACAAACTCATGGTGTCATCGCAGACGTACCGGCAAGAAAGCGCGTCTCGAGATGAGGCGCTGGGAGTGGATGGCGACAGCCGTCTCCTGTGGCGCTTCCCTCCCCGGCGCCTGACGGGCGAAGAACTCCGGGACACCATGCTAGCGCTGGCGGGCAAACTGAACCTACGTATGGGTGGACCGGGCTATCGCCTGTATCGGTATTTGCGGGACAACGTCTCGACATACGTGCCGCTGGACGAGTACGGGCCTGAGACGTATCGCCGTTCCATCTATCACCAAAACGTTCGCGCGTCCCACATCGATCTCATGACCGATTTCGATAGTCCGGATTGCGCATTATCCACTCCGCGCCGTGTGACCACGACGACGCCTCTGCAAGCCCTGACCCTGATGAATCACCGTTTCTCCCTTGATATGGCGGAAGCGATGGCCGCACGCTTGGAGGGCGATGCCGGGAAGGAGAAGGTGGCGCGACAGGTACGAAGAGCCTACGCACTGGCGTTCGCGCGTGAGGCGACTGCGACGGAGGCAGCGACGGCGGTAGCCTTCATCGAGCAACACGGACTCCGAGCCTTCTGCCGGGGCGTACTCAATTCCAACGAACTGGCCTATGTGGACTAAGGGAATGAGGCACTACAAATGAGCGAAAACGATCGACTCGCAGCATCAGTACATGACGCCTTGCTTTCTCGCCGGGGCTTCTTGGCGGATGCGTATACCGGCTTGGCCGGAATCGGGTTGACGAGCCTGCTTGCGCCCGGTTTGCTCGATCCGCGCGCGGCCCATGCTCGAGAGGCGTCGCGTCTGGAAATGGGAGAACGACGGCGTCTGCCCCATTTCCCGTCAAAGGCATGCCGTGTGATTCAAATCTTTTGTCCGGGGGCCGTGTCGCACATGGACCTGTGGGAGCATAAGCCGGCGCTTGAAAGGTATCACGGAACGCCCTTGCCGGGCCAAGAAGCATTCGTCAGTTTCCAAGGGAAGAACGGCAACCTGATGAAGAGTCCCTGGCCCTTCGAGCGGGCCGGGCAAACGGGGAAAATGATATCGACCCTCTTGCCCCATATGGCACGGCATGTGGATGACATCGCCTTCGTCCATTCGATGACCTCCAAGACGAACACCCACGGACCGGGGTGCATATTCATGAACACGGGCCACGTCAATGAGGGCTTTCCGAGTGCGGGCGCATGGTACAGCTTCGCCATGGGCAGCGAAAATGAAAACCTCCCCACCTATGTGTCGATTCCAGACCTACGCGGCGAACCTCCCAACGGGAAGGCGAATTGGACCAATGGTTTTTTGCCCGCCCAACATCAGGCGATCGTCATGGCGGACCATCGAGCGATTCGTAATCTCAAACTGCCGGAGGGCATATCGCCGGAGGAGGAGCGGGCAACGCGTGATTTTTTGGAACGCCTAAATGATACGCATGCCGCGACTCATCCGGGAAACTCGGAATTGCAGGCACGCATGGCGGCCTACGAATTGGCCGCCCGTATGCAACTTTCGGCTCCGGAAGTCGCGGCCCTGCAAGACGAACCGGCCACCATTCATGCCCTCTACGGGACCGAGGACGCGAATCCGTTAAAGGCGTCGTATGCCCGTAACTGTTTGCTGGCCCGCCGGCTGCTGGAGAGAGGGGTACGATATGTCAATTTGTACTGCGGGTCCCGGGCCTCCGGCGTGGATGGTCTGCTCAATTGGGACGCCCACAAGACGCTCAAAAAAGATTATGAGCGCCACTGCGCCATATTCGATGGGCCCACCGCCGCGCTGCTGACCGATCTCAAGCAACGGGGCTTGCTCGATGAGACACTCGTCTTGTGGACCACGGAATTTGGTCGGATGCCCACACATCAGGAGGGAACGACGGGCCGGGACCACAATCCGGACGGTTTTACCTGTTGGATGATGGGCGCCGGAGTGAAAGGCGGCGTCAGTTTCGGGGCGACGGATGAATTCGGTCGCCGGGCCGAGGTGAATCCGGTGACGGTGTGGGACTACTATGCCACGGTCCTGCACCTGCTGGGATTAGACCACAAGCGCTTAACGTATTACTACAACGGTCTCGGCCGCCGCCTGACGGACGTGCACGGGCACGTCTTGCGTGACCTACTCAGCTAAAGTTGATCACAGAGATTCTACCCCGAGTTTCGGAGTTCTTTACTAAAAATGAACCACCGAGGACACAGGGAGCACGGAGAAAAGCAAGAGGATAGCAACAGTGACAGCCTCTCCGTATTACAAGGCCGTAAGAACTTGAAATACTCCTATATAATGAAACTAGAATCATCATGAGTGATTACCAATTCAATGGTTCGTGCCAAAATAAAAACCAGATAATTCACCATGAAGAACATGAAGACCATGAAGAGATTTGGCCTTCGGCCAAACGGGGGCGTGGCGAGACAAATAGGCTGTATAGTGACTTCAGCCAACATGGTAATGTATGAAGTCCTAGATTCGGCGACAGCCTTCTTCATGCCCTTCATGCTCTTCATGGTTAAACCTATTCTTGATTCCGGCCGAAGGCCGGGCTGTGACCTCTGAGTCCTC
>JADFHU010000413.1 GCA_022567055.1 Planctomycetota bacterium | reverse complement strand
AGCGACATGGTCATCAGGAACTCGGCGTTGGTACGACACTTCTGCAAACGGCTCTTGAGCAGTTCAACGGCTTCGACCGGATTGAGTTCGCTGAGAACGCGCCGTAAGCGGTAAATGAGCTTCAGCTCCTTTTCATCCAGGAGCAACTCCTCACGGCGTGTCCCACTGCGACTGATATCGATGGCCGGCCAGGTCCGTCGCTCCACCAGACGCCGATCCAAGTGCAACTCCATGTTGCCCGTGGCCTTAAATTCCTCGAAAATGACCTCATCCATCTTCGATCCGGTGTCGATCAACGCGGTGGCAAAGATGCTGAGAGACCCCCCATGCTCGATCTTTCGAGCGGCGCCAAAGAACTTCTTGGGCATCTGCATCGCGCTGGCGTCGACACCACCGGACAAGATCCGTCCCGAGTGAGGGGTTTCATTGTTATAGGCACGGGCGAGACGTGTGACCGAGTCCAGGAGAATGACCACGTCTTCGCCGTACTCCACCATCCGTTTGGCTTTTTCAATGACGATTTCCGCGACCTGGCAGTGACGTGCGGCCGGCTCATCGAAGGTGGAACTGATCACCTCGACCTGGTCTTCCGTCTTGCGCTCCATCTCTGTCACTTCCTCGGGACGTTCATCAATCAACAGGACAATGAGGCGGACCTCCGGATGATTGGTGCTGATGGCATTGGCCATTTTTTGGAGCAGAATTGTTTTCCCGGTCCGTGGGGGCGCGACGATCAGAGCCCGCTGCCCCTTGCCCACGGGAGTGACCAGATCAATGATGCGCATCCCCAACTCATCGGGATCGGTCTCCAAGATGAGTCGGTCTTCGGGGTGCAGAGGGGTTAAGTCACTGAATACGACCTTGTCGGCGAGCAGGTCCGGATTTTCGAAATTGATGGCTTCGACCCGCAGCAGGGCAAAGTATTTCTCCGAGTCCTTGGGCGGTCTGATCTGACCGGCGACATTGTTTCCCGTGCGCAGACCAAACCGGCGGATCTGTGAGGGGGAAACGTAGATGTCATCGGAGGAAGAGAGGTAGTTGTAGTTGGTGTTCCGCAGGAAACCGTAGCCGTCGGGCAGGACCTCCAATACCCCTTCCCCGAAGAGGAGTCCACTTTGGCGAATGCGCTCTTTCAGGATCTTAAAGATGAGATCTTGCTTCTTGAGTGCCGTATACTCATTCAGCTTTTCTTTCTTGGCAATGTCGTGCAGTTCTGAGACGGTGAGCTTCTGGAGGTCGGTCAGGTATAGACTGCCCTTCTTGACTCGCTCGTATTTTGCGTGGGTCGACTCTTCTCCGGGATCCCCTTCGGCGTCAGGGTCCTGTCCCGCATCATTGGGCTTGGAGATTTCTCCGACTTGCGTACCTGATTCCAACGAGGTCTCGTCGATGGATTGCTCTTCACTCTCATCGGGAAAGAGTTCCTCGGCGATGCTCTTCTTCACTTTATTCTTCGAAACTCTTTTCTTTTTTCCTGATTTTGCGGATTTGGTCGCGACTTTAGCCATGATGACTCCTTTTCCGTGTACAAGAACGAACACGGCCCCTTGTGCCAATATCCAGGCAACGCGTTGCCAATTAAGTACGGCAGACGGGAGAATGCGGATTACAAACGGTAACTGTGCTGAAAATGTGCCAGACTTGAAACTATTGACCTTACAGAACTATACAGATCACTTTCAATAAACGCTACTTGGAATTAGCACTCCCCTAACGATTCAAGATTTTCGAGAAGATTTCAGTGATTTGTGAGGTCAGTACCGATAAGTCCGAGCTATTATGGATGGTAGTATCGGCATGACGCTGCTTGGTGTCCAGAGAAATCTGAAAACTTTCCCGCATTTCGAGTTCCCTCCTGGAGAATGGTCCTTTGGCTCGTATCCTCTCCAGACGTAGCTCTTGATCACATGCGATGAAAATAATGTGATCGCATTTTGTATGCCAACCGACTTCCACGAGCAATGGCATGTCTAGGACAATCCCGTTAAATCGGCTGGAATGGCCGTATTCCCGCAGAAGCGTCTCACACCGACCTAGGACCTGGGGATGCAGGATGCTGTTCAGCAAGCTGAGTTTCTCGGGATCGCGAAAGACGATTTCGGCAAGTTGCTTGCGATTTACATCACCCCGCGGCGTGAGCAAATGCGGTCCGAAATGATCCTTGATTTGCTGTTTTGTCGCCGCATTACTCAGAAGCGAGTGGGCAATCTGGTCCGCATCGATGACGGCGCAACCGAGTCTGGAGAATTCTGTCGCGACGGTGCTCTTGCCGGATCCGATGCCGCCGATAATCCCAATGACGGGTTTCTGTTGCGATGTCTGGGGCATGGTTTGGCAGTTTAGTTCCGTACCTCTTGCCGGTCCCTAAGGGAACTCAGCACGCAGGTTTCGGATGAGTCCGGAAAGGATCTGGGGCGGGATGTCTGCCAGCGCGTCCTCTGGTATCTCTCTCAGTGCGATGGCATCGATGATGGATAGGGCAGAGGGGCCTTGGGATACGATGCTGTCTGCGAGAGGGAGTGCTTGCTCGAGGTGCCCGTCCGCCATGCCGCGCAGATATTCGACGATGGCGTCGTGCAATTCGGCCGCGTCCATCGTCACGGGGGGCACATGAAACGTGTCATCTCCAACCTCTGAGAGCGAATCGGAGTCTGAGATCTCGGCAGTTTGCTCAGAAATGATTTCGTTCAGTAGCAGGGAGTCCGAGATCAATCGTTTTCGCTGCCGCTCATCCTCTAGATCCAGAGGCGCAACTATGAGTGTCTCCGCTTCGGGTGTTGTGGGGATGCGAAGTTTCTCGCTGCAACTGGGGCACTTGATACGCCGCCCGGCCAGTGTATCCGGCGTTTCTATCTTCTTGTCACAGTGCGGGCACCTCAAGACAATGGCCATTCCCTAGACACCCCCCGATGTGTCTGTCTGGTAATGTACGACCACCTCTGTGGTGATCCCACCGCGGGGCGTGAATCTCGATAGGACCGTCATGCGTCTCGGCTCGCAGGCGCCACTGAGATCGTCCAGGATGTCATTGGTCAGTGCCTCGTAAAAAATGCCTCTGTCGCGAAAACTCTGCATATAGATCTTCAGACTCTTGAGTTCAATGCAGGACTTGTCGGGACAGTACTCCACGGTGATCTCACCGAAATCGGGTTGGCCCGTCTTAGGACAGACACTGGTAAACTCTGGGCAACGAATCGTGATGGTATAGTCTCGCTCGGGATTTGGGTTGTCAAACAGTTCGATCTTAGGGTGTTCAGTCATGCACTGGCCTTTCGAAACCGCCGTCTCATTGCGTTGCACTATAACCCATAGGCAAGCCCCCTCGCAAGGGGAATGGAGTGATGCTAGGGCAAGCCTCAGGCCGATATTGGCAATATGGGATCCTATATTCTTGACGCAGGTGGTCAGGTGGACGACGCGAAGCACCGCAGGCGACGGACAAAACAGTGTCCTTTTTGCGCGGAGTCGATCCGCTTTGAGGCCATCAAATGCCGGTTCTGCGGAGAGTTTCTACAAGGCGATCGCCGCCGCGCCACTGCAAGGATGAACCCGGATTGGGAGGAGGCCCCGTACGAGACCGAGGAGGACGATGAGCAGGATTGGGAGGAAGAGGCCCAGACAGAAGAAGACGATGAGTGTCTGTTCAGTGGCCGTCCCAGCATCTTTGCTTTGCTTGGGTCTATCATGGCAACGGCAGCCCTCGTGGTCTTGTTGGGCTTTGTGTGGTTGAATCCCGTTGCGCACCTCGTCAACCGCATTCCCCAGGTCGATCTGGCCGCTTCGGAACTGGGTATGGTCGATTTGTATGCAGATCGAATCGCCCTGGGGCTGGCCGCCTTGGCCCTCGTTGTTCTGGCCGCCCGAGTGGCCGCGTTGAAGCGCACCACCTACGAGGTGACGGCGGATCGCGTGGAATTGACCCGGGGGCTCTTCAGCCGAGAGGTCGACAACATCGATATGTTTCGGATCGTGGATATCAGTCTCCACCGTTCCGTACTGGACTGTATCTTGGGCATCGGCACAGTCGTCTTGAGCACCAAGGATGATTCAGATCCCTACTTCGAATTCGTGAAGGTCCGGGGCTGTCGCGATCTGTATAACATCGTCAAGAAGGCGTCCCTGGCGGCGGACAAGCAGGCGGGCATCTTTCACGTGGAATAGTCGCTCTGCTGGCTCCTCAGGAGATGGCCTGGCGCAGGGAGCCGACTTGGTCGGTGGTCAACCGAGCTCGAAAGCGGAGTGCCCCGTACCGATCGTACCATCGCGCTGCTCGTGTCTGTTCACAGGTATCCAGTCGCCTTGAAAAGGCGTTGATCGTTTCTTGAGGTTCCCGTCTGAGACCCCTGCTGCGCAGCCGCATATCCATCTTCCGCAGGAGTCGTTTGAGGTGCCTCTGTTCGCTCGTCATGGTGTCGGTAGACCTGCGCAGGTGGAAGGCCTTCCACCGCTTCTGCGCGAATCGCAGGATCGGATACATGACAATCGCGCCGATCGCCAGCACCATCGCGGCGCTGACAATGCCCCCCCCGAAGTCATAGAGCCAGATGAAGAGGCCAGGCACGCCATATAGGGAAACGGATTGCAGCAGTTGCTGGTACCAGAACCTAGCGTGACCGAGACCCTCCGCGGAATCCAGCAGCGGATTGACCGTCAGTTCCGCTTGTACGGTCGCTTCGACGATGTCCCATCGCCTGCGCTCCGCATCCCAGGCCTCCACCCAGGCGTGCGCGTTGATGTTGCGGGCGATCCAGGTGTTTGAGGAAAGCTCACGGTCCGTCACGTAAAAGCCGGTGACATAGCGGGTCGGCACGTGTGCCAGCCGAAGCAGTATGGCGGCTCCGGATGCAAAGTATTCGCAGTAACCACTCGTCTCATGCAGCAAGAAATATGTCAGCTTGTCTCTGTTTGCGGGAGGGCTGATGTCGAGAGAGTAGTCGTAGTTGTCGCGAAAGTGCTTAATGACCGCTTCCTTCTTTTGCGCGGTCGTATGGCAGTCCACGAAGAGCCTCTCTGCCATGCGATGAATGGCCGGATCCAGATCGGGAGGCACCTTCAGCATGCGCCGCCACTGGGAGCGCTGGGGCGGGTCGCGATAAGGCTGCCTGTCGTAGAAGACGCGATAGGCGAATGTCCCCTTTGCCGACGGATTGTAGACCAGATTGTTGTCGTTTAGCATGAGCGTGTTGCGGGCCACTGCCACTTCGACTTGGTAGGCGGTCAGGGGCGTGAACATCGTTTGGCCCATATCCATCAGATGTTCGATCGTCATCTCCCGCGTCTCTAGCGCGAAGGAGGGCTTCATGGGGTAGAGGCCCACCATGCCTCCCAGCGCCAGGGCGATGCGGGTGCCTTTGGAAAAGATGGCCTCCTCAAAGGAAAGGTCCTTCCAGGCCGAGTTTCGGTAGATCTCAAAGGCCTTGGCTCTGAGGTACTCGGGGCGCGAGGCACTCTTGATCTTGAGGATCGGATTGAGGTCCTGGTCGGTTTTCATCGCGGCCAGACTCGACAGCTCGCCGCTGTGCGAGAACCCGATGGCCGCCGCTTGGGCGTCCATTTGGATCAACTTGGCTTCATTGCCCAAGAGTCGAAGGCCCAGGGTGTTGAGCGTCACTTGATAGCGGTAGAGTAGGGATCCCACGATCCAGCCGACGTTCAGTGTGACCAGGAACAGGGTCACG
>JADFHU010000412.1 GCA_022567055.1 Planctomycetota bacterium | reverse complement strand
CGACACCATTGCCACGGATAATGAAGGCCCCATCCAAGGTGGCCATTTCTTTGAGGGTCTCTTCAAACGAATGGTCCAGGATGTTGCGTTGAGTGGCGGGATACCCTTTAAAGGGATTCAGAATGAGCTGTCGCGTCAAGGGCAACACGCGTTCGCTGTCCCCTACCACGAAGATTGTCCCCACCTGTTTACCTTCGCGTCCCTCCTTGCCGATCTCTGAGGCCAAATCCACCACCCGTTCAATGACGGCAGGTTTGATATTGACGGGGATGGGACTGCTGTCTTCCAGCGTGGAAAGCAGTTCGAACTCGCGTCCCACCTCGGTGACAATAATCGTATCCAGATTGCCACTCGCCTCCACACCCGTGACGAAACAGACGCGATCCCCCCGCGCGACCAACCCCTTCGACAGCGCCAGGAAGGCGGTTATCTTGACCTGACCGATCCGCGTCATGGGCACGTTGGGGACACGCAAGAACTGAACCATGGACTCATTTTCCACCTTCTCCGGAGAGACCTCCTTGGTCACATAGTAGACACGGGCCTCGGGCACCGCCAAAAACGAGACGGGCTCCCCCTTCAGCGCATCGGCATAGACAAAGACAGCCGTCGCACCGCAGGACTTGGCCACGCCGCCGACATGCTCCAACATGCTCTGAGTGATCCCGTGGACCGCCTTGTCGGACGCTTCGATCTTGTTCTTTGGTTTGGTTGGTTTGCTATCCATCTCTCCCCAGAGGTCGTCACGATAGACACGCTGCTAAAGCAAAAACGGTGCCCCATAATCCTTGGCCATGCGCAGCAGATTCGGTTAAAGTGACCCGTTTTCAGCGGTCCGAAGGCGATGAATCACGGAAAACCTCAGGTATGTCAGACAAGGACAAGGAATATCGGATCTTCATCAGTGCGGCCGAGCAGAGCGGCGAAACGCACTGTGCCCATTTGATTGGAGCGATCAAGCAGCAGGACGCCTCCGTCGAGTTCGTCGGCACCGGGGGTCCCAAAATGGAAGCGGCCGGCTGCCGCCTGTTCGAATCCACCGTGGACCAGGCCACCATGGGTTACAATGCCTTTTCCGAGGTGGGCTACTACTGGAAGTTGGTCAGACGCATTCGTGACTACTTTCAGCAAAACCGGGTGGACCTTGTCGTCCTCTGCGACTCTCACGCCTACAACATCCACGTCGCCAAGGCCGCCCGCAAGGCCGGCATTCCCACCCTCTTCTACGTGGCCCCCCAATACTGGGCCTGGGCCGAGTGGCGCATCCACAAGCTGCGTCGTTGCTGCGACCGGCTCTGCTGTATCCTCCCCTTTGAAGAACAGTGGTTTACCGAGAGGGGAATCGCCGCCACCTTCGTCTCCAATCCTCTCCTGGACGATGTGTCGACCGACCTAAGCCCCTGTGTCAAAGACTATGCCGGCTTCGATCCGAGACGGGTCAAAGTGGCCCTCATCCCCGGATCACGAAAGGCCGAGATCGAGATCCTTTGGCAACCCATGCAGGAGATCGCCCTGGCCCTCAGGAGACGATACCCCGAGGCGGAGTTGACGGCCGTGGCCGCCAGTCCAAAACGCGAGGAGGCATTACGCAAGGCCCAACTGCCCGGCCTTGCGTGCCGCTATACCGTGGACTCGGTCCGCGACACCGCACTCCAATCCGACTTCGCCCTGGTCACCAGCGGCAGCGCCACCCTGGAAGTCGCGTCGGCAGGCTGTCCCCTGATCGTCATGTACCAGATGAGTCGCATCCTCTGGCACGGGGTGGGACGCTGGCTAGTCAAGTCGAAGCTGCTCTCACTCGTCAACCTGCTGGCCGACCGCCACCTGGTCCCGGAATTCATGCCCTACTTTTCCTCCGTGGACCCCATCATCGCCAAGGCCATCGAGATGATCGATGCCCCCCAGGCCTTGGCTCGGCTCAGTCAAGAACTGATCGGCATCACCCAGCCCTTGGCCGCCAAACGAACCCGCGACGAAGTGGCCTCCGTCGCCTTGGAGATGCTGAGGAGCCGCGCCTAATTAAATGAGTCCTAACAAGCAGGACACTGCGAAACAGAGGCGTGTGGGCACGCTGGCCTGCCTGACCACGCTGATGCTGTGGTCCCTGGGACCCAACTTCATCAAGTACCTGAGCGACTACCTCGACAGTTGGACCCAGAACTGTTTGCGTTACTCGGTGGCCTTCCTCGTCTGCACGCCGCTGTTCTATCAATCGGTCAAGCGGGGCGCCCTCACCCGCGACGTCTGTAAGAGGGCCCTCTTACCCGCCGCCGCCAACGTCACCATGCAGAGTCTCTGGGCGGCCATGTTTTATCATCTCAATCCCGCCTTGGGCGTCCTGCTCACCAAGACCAACGTCCTCTGGGTGGCGGCCTTCTCCATGCTGCTGATCCCGGCCGAACGCGTCCTCCTGCGCAGTCCCCGCTTCTGGCTCGGCTTCGGCCTCTCCGTGACCGGCCTAATCGGCGTGGTGAGTCTCAAGGAGACCTTCACCGCCTCCGCCTCCGGACGGGGTATCGCCATGGCAATCGGCGCCGCCTTCTTCTGGTCCGTGTACACCCTCGCGGTCAAGATCAGACTGCATCATGTGGACTCCAAGACCTCATTCTCCATCATCAGCCTCTTCACGGCCCTGGGCCTCTGGATCGTGGCCGCCTGCTTCGGTGACATCGGCGACTGCCTCAGCCTGCGGCCCAAGACCTGGCTCATTTTGGTCCTCTCGGCGATGCTTCCCATCGCGCTCGGCCACATCTGCTACTACGCCGCCATCAAGCGCATCGGCCCCACCCTGCCCGCTCTCATCATCCTCATCCAGCCGGTCCTCGTACTCTGCATTTCTCACCACTTCTTCGGTGAACGCATGGTGCCCCAGCAAGCGATCTTCGGAGTGATCCTGCTGACCGGCGCCTGCCTCGCCATCTGGGCGCAGAAGGATCTGAGGGAGTAGGACCTGCAATGGTGGTGTGTGTTGGCGTGCGCTCGTAATCGTACTCAGCGAAGCGGTACTCTTACTCGGTTTTTAAGGGGCCGAGACTCGGTTACGAGAACGATTACGAGTACGAGTACGGACGGGAGCCCAAAAGACACCACGCTCGGTCTCGGAGGCCTGGACTTTCTCGAAAAACCATGTATGAACCCTCCGCTCGCTCGCTCTATATACAGTAAAGACCCCAATGGAATTAACGTTGGATAAAAAGTTTGACAAAAGGGAACTCGCACTCGTCTGGGCCGCTCGGAACGGTGATCGCGAGGCAATTGAACAGTTGCTGCTGCACAACTGGGATTGGCTCAAGGCACTGGTCATGGGGATCGTATGCAGGACAGCAGAGGTGGACGATGTATTGCAGGAAATCTGTGTCCGGGTCATCAACAAGATCGACCAACTCAGGGAACCGCACAGCTACCGGTCCTGGTTGGCCTGTCTGGCCCGCCGAGAGGCAATCAACTGGTGCCGGCAGCGGACCCGACAGGGGCAGGCCGTGCCCCCCGCGGACCGTCATCACCCGGCCGAGCAACAGGATGCCGCCAAAGAGGCGGAACTCTCCGATGAATATGAACAGGTGCTCCGCGCCGCCCAGGCATTGCCCGACAAGTATCGAGAGGTGCTCTTCCTGCAGCACAGCAGGAACCTCTCCTACCGAGAAATTGCTGCGATCCTGGAGGTGCCGCTTACGACCGTTCAGATTCGCCTGGTACGGGCCCGGCGCATGATCCTGGCCCGCATGACAGAGAAGAGAGAACCCCAGAGGACTTAGACCATGACTATCGATAAGGACACGCTGGAGATACTCATCAGCAGACGACTGGACGACGAAATCACGCCGATCGAAGACCAGTTGCTCCAGGAAACGCTCGCCACCGATCCCGCCGCCATGACCCTCTTCGAGCAACTCAGCCGGCTCCACCGCGCAGGACAGTGTGGAATAGGGCAACAGCTCAGGCAGGGGCAACCGGCTCAATCCATCGTACGGGCAGCCCTGCAGAGCCGGTCGCATGCAAGCACCCTGGCGACCCTGCGGTCATGGTTCTGCTCACGGTTCACCACAGGTTTGGCCGCTGGTGTATTGATCGCCGTCACGCTGCAGATGGCGCTGAGTAGACAGTCGGTCGAGACGACTGAACCCTACGCTTCGACTGATGTGAAGACGCACGCCGGCCCTCAGGCCCTGCCCGTCACCCGGGTCAATGGCAACAACCGGATCCAGCGCAATGTCGATTGGTACCGATTCACAGATGAACAGGGAAATCTATGGGTCGTCGAGGGCCTGCGCGAAGACAAGGTGAGGCCGGCGGTTTACGATGGGGATCTTTGAAAAGCAGTAATCAGTAATCGGTAATCAGTAGTCGGTAGTCTGTGATCAGTAATCGGTAATCGGTGTGCCCTTGTCGGGCATGAACGACTTGGCAATTATGGAAAGGAACCTACCATGAAATCACGTAACCACTTAATAATGATTGTCGTACTCACGGTCACCATGATCACGGTGCCGCTCTATGCCCAGAGCCACGGCAAGTCCTACATCGGGGTATTGCTCGACTCGGAGCCTCTGTCGCCGCTGCTGAGCAAACACCTGCGACTGGAACCGGACCAGGGGCTTCGCATCCGCAACCTGCACCGGGGAGGACCTGCGGATCAGGCCGGCTTGGAACGAGATGACATCATCACCATGCTCAACGGCCGGCCGGTCGTGGACTTTCCAGAGTTCGCGGAGACGATATCGCAGACCGGGGCGGGCCAGGCCGTCACGGTCGAAATCATTCGTCTCGGCCAGCGTCAGGAGATCGACATCACCCTGGCTGAAAAATCGGATAGATTTGACCCGAAATACCCGAGTGAACCCGATGTGATCCATACCTGGCAACCCGGTAATGTCTTTCATTTCGATCCCGCCCAGGATCATTGGATCGAGTTGAACATCGAACCGCACTTGTCGCGTCGCCTCCACAGGTCTCTCTCCGAACAGTATGAGTTCCGCTACTCCGGTGGAGATCATCCCGTCAGCATCTCCATCAGCGGTGATCCCCACGACAGCGACTCGAGCCTGATCTGCAAGCGCATGGGTAAGACATTCAGGACCACCATCGGAAAGATCGATACGCTGCCGGCAGATGTCCGAGAGACCGCAGAGCGAGCCATCAGAGAGGCGCGGAGGGATTCCCGCAAGAAAAGCCGTAGCAAGGTCCTCAAGAACCACACTCAGGCCCTGCGGGACCTCATTGAAGATCATCCCGTCGAAGGGTGGCAAGAACACACCGTGAACCTGCTCGAACACCTGAAGTACTTCATAGACGAACACGAATTTCCCAAACACTTTCAAAACCTAAAGGAGAGCCAGGGCGATCGACTCAAGAGTATCGAAGAAAAACTCGACCGGCTCTTCGAACGCTTCGAGCGTTTCGAGAAGAAGAAGGATCGCGGCACAGAATCGACCGAGCCCGACTCGGACCACGGCAGAGACCACCAGAAGGAAGAGCATAAAGAGCGGACAGAGATCAAGGTGCTACGTCTGGAAAAGTCGGTATCTGATGATTCAGTGTAGCGTTTGGGGCTCGCCACAAGACCGGCTTCTATCGTACTCGTGCTTAGGGAGCGGCAAGAAATAACTTGGACTTTTGAATGCCCAATTGCACCCCATCTTTGATCGCTTCTCAATCGCGAAATCCGCGACGTAGAACAGC
>JADFHU010000411.1 GCA_022567055.1 Planctomycetota bacterium | reverse complement strand
GGTCACGTCAAGGGCGCATTCACCGGCGCAGTGGCCGACCGCGCCGGGCGCTTCGAACTGGCCGATGGTGGCACGTTATTCCTGGACGAAGTCGGGGAAATCCCGCTTGGCCTGCAAAGCAAACTGCTGCGCGTCCTGCAAGAGGGAGAATTCGAGCGAGTGGGTGAAGCACGAACGCAGCGTGTAAGCGTCCGCATCATTGCGGCGACCAACCTAAACTTGAAGCAAGAGGTCGAGGCCAAACGCTTCCGCGAAGATCTCTACTATCGGCTCAATGTGTTCCCTATCCAGATCGCCCCCCTGCGCCAGCGCCAAGAAGACATCGCCGTCCTGGCAGCACACTTCGTGGGTCTCGCGGCCCGCAACCTCAACCGAGCCGTCCCCCGACTCACACAAGTAAACATTTTACAGCTTCAGCGCTACGACTGGCCCGGCAACATCCGCGAACTCCAAAACGTCATTGAACGGGCCATCATCACGTGTAGCGCTGGGAGACTCCACTTCGATCTGCCCACGGACGTCATGGTCACGAGACCCGGTGCCACGGACACACCGAAAACGACACCGGACATTGACATTCTCACCGACGATGACATGCGGCGCCACGAGCGCGAGAACCTTCTCGCTGCTTTGCAACGAACGAAATGGAGGATCTCCGGCGAGGGGGGTGCGGCCGAGATGTTGGGGCTCAAGCCCAACACCTTGACGTCACGAATAAAAAAGATGGGAATCGAAAGACCGATCTAGGGGCGCTTAAGCCGATGCGACCGCGTCGAGGAGTGTCTCGACCGTTTCCAGCAGTTTCGCCTTGGGGAAGGGCTTGGCCAGCGTGGCATTCGCGCCAAATTCTCGGGCCATTTCCAGGTAATGGCTGTCTCCCTCCGATCCACCGCTGGACATGCCGATAATCTTCAGATGCGGATAATACCGGCGCATCTGGACGATGGTCTGGATGCCCTCTTGATTGGGCATGACGATATCGGTCAGGACGAGATCTGCCGGCTGCTTGGCCAGAATCTCTAGAATCTCGGAGCCATCGGAGGCCTCGGTGACACTGTGGCCCGCCTTTGTCAGAATGTGCGCGATAATCTGCCGCAGATCAGTGTTGTCCTCTACGACCACAATGTCAGCCATACGGGTCTCTCCAAATTAGTCTCGGTTCTCCTGGGGCTGTGACTCAGGGATCGGCAAGAAATAAGTTGGACAATTTGGGGTCCAAGTGTGCCCCATATTTGGTCGCGCCCGATTGAGCGACACCACAGGCGTAGCTGTTCTACGTCGCGGATGTCGTGAGTGAGAAGCGATCAAAGATGGGGTGCAATTGGGCATTCAAAAGTCCAAGTTATTCCTTGCCGGTCCCTTCAGGCGTTTCCGTCACGGGCGAATCCCCTCCCCAACACCCCATGATCGTCACAATCCGGAGGTGACTTGACCCATTCAAAGCAAGATTTCTCCACTCGTTCGCCTGTAACTATCAATGCATTGATTATTGCGCTTATTGGACCTCGAACAGAATCATGACGCCGATGCACACGCCTTTTTCGATGAGAGTGCGCGATATGAAGCCTTAACCCCGCATAAGGTGGAAACGGGCGCACTTTAGGGATGCAATCCATTAAAGTCTCCATTTGGATGGCCGAAACACTTTCTGATCAACTATCCTTTGAGGAATACGTGATGAAGACGAATGACAATCCGCTTTTGGGGAAGCTCTTGGGCATCCGCGGAGACCTGCTGCGGGGCGATTCCCTACTGACGCTGGTCATTTTTGTGGTGGTGGCGGCCTTCCTGGTCAATTTGGTGGTCTCCCTGTGGCACAACATGCACTTCCAAGAAGACTTGAGGGAGAAGGCTGCCATCCAGAGGATGCAAGACGTGGGCAGCATGCTAGCCAAGTCAAGCGAGGCCTTGATGATGGCCAACGAAATGTCTACCCTGCGGCGCGTGGTGTCGGAAGCGGGCCTCGACCATCAGTTCACCTCTTGCAGCGTCACACTGCCCAACATCGGCATTGTGGCCGACGCCGATCCCGGACGCATTACCGTCTTGAAGCTCCCCCCCACCTGGCCCGGCCCGGAGCTGGAGCATACCCAAGTGGTTACGGAGGACAGCATCCAGCTGCGCTATCCCTTGATCATCTCCGGTCGGGGTCATGCCATACTGTCCCTGACGGCGGGCATTCCACGGGAGAAAGTCTTGGGAGCAGAATCTCACACGACCCAGATGGCGATCGCCTGCCTGGCCTTGGCGACCATGCTCCTGGTGCATCGACATGCACGATTCCGGCTCAAGGCCATGGGCGCCATTCATGATGCCCTGATGGCGGTCAAGGAGGGGGATGCCGATGCGTCTTCCCTGGAACTGGACCCGCAACTGGGATCCGATGCCGTCGCCTGGAATCAGCTCTTGGGTGAGAGACAGGGACGTCAGGTCCGCGCTGCCATCGAACAGGTCCAAGACGCCATCAGCGGAAAGTCACAAGCCGCCCATGAACTGGCCACGGTGTGCGATGCCCTGCCGGAGGGTCTCCTCCTGTTGGACACGGAGCTAAAGATCTACTATGCCAATGGAGCCGCCGGTGTCCTACTGAGAGTCGGTGTCCGAAAACTAAAAGGATCTGCCGTCACAGACCACGTGACAGACCATCGTGTCTTGGATGCCGTCTGTAAGGCGGCCGCCAGCCAGAAAGCCATGCCAACCACCGTGGACGTGACCTGTGAAGAGGGCAGCCTGTCGACGGTGCTACGTTTCGCGGTGCGGCCTATTCGTCCCGAGGCCACCGGTGACATGGTCATGGTGACGATCTCAGACATCACCCAGAAGAAGGTCGCTGAGGCGGCCCAAAACAGTTTCTTGACCCAGGCCAGCCATGAACTGCGTTCTCCCCTGACCAACATTCAGCTCTACGTGGATAAGGCCTTGGAGGATTGCCAGGAGGATCCCACGGGCACCGCTCGTAGCCTGAGCGTGATCAACCGAGAATCTCGGCGCTTGGAAAACATCGTGTCCGAGATCCTGTCTATCGCGGAGATCGAGGCGGGCAGCTTCACGCTCCGCCGCGACGACGTCAAGCTGGACATCATGCTGGGACAGCTCAAGACGGAATACCTGCCGAAGGCCCAGGAGAAGCAGATTGGCTTGACCTTCGATCTGCCGCCCAAACTACCGACGCTGCAGGCCGACCGAGATAAAATCTGTCTCGCCCTGCACAACCTGGTGGGCAATGCCGTCAAGTACACCCCGGAGCAGGGACAGATCAAGGTCCAGGTCGGTGTGGACACGGGTGAGAATGAACTCTTTGTGCGGGTCTCCGACACGGGCATCGGCATTCCCCCGGATGACGTTGCCAAGGTATTCGACAAGTTTCATCGGGCCAAGGACAAGCGATTGGCGCACATTACCGGGTCCGGTCTGGGACTGTCTATCGCCCGTGAGCTGATACGACTGCACGATGGAGACATCGTGGTAGAGTCTGAACTGGATAAGGGCAGTACCTTCACAATGACCTTACCCATCACCGGAGAGGGGCTTGCGGATGGAGATCAAGATAGAGCAACGATGCGCAGTGACCTTGGTTAGACCCGAAGGGCCACTCACCAGCGCGGAGGCGGAGACGCTGAAGTCCACAATGCTCGAGTTGATTGAGGAAAATCTCGGCCGGGTGGTCTTGGACGCCAGCGAGATTGCCTACGTGGACAGTCGGGGACTGGAGACCCTCGTGGAGGTGACCCAGGAACTCGCCCCCGGTGGCAAGGCCTTGAAACTCTGCGCCGTCAACGAGACCCTACAACAGGTCTTGGATCTCACCGATCTTGCCTCTCAGTTTGAGCAGTTCGAAGATGCCAATTCCGCCATCAGGAGCTTCCTATGACGTCGGTCGCCCATGACATGCACTTGGGACAGGCGCTGGTGGCCGGGGAGATCCTCACGGAAGAGCAGCTCGATCAGGCACTCACGGCACAGGAGAAATCCGGTCAGCCCCTGGCCGAGATTCTGTTCGAAGACGAAAAAGTCAATACGCTGCAGGTCTTGCGTATCCTGGCGGGACACTTGAACGTCCCTTACTGCCAACTCCGCCACGGTCTGGTCGATTTCTCCCTCTTGGAGTTGATTGGAGAGGAAGAGGCTGAGCGTTTCGGCGTCATTCCCCTTTTCAAAGTCCACGATACCTTGACCGTGGCCATGACACAACCTCAGCTCCTGCCCAACGTCGATCGCCTGCGAGAACTCACCGGCTGCAAGATCCGGCCCGTTCTGGCGCCGGGTCCCAACATTCGGGAGTACATCAAGAAGGCTTCTATCGGTAGTTCCGACATTGACTCTTTTCTCTCTTCACTGTCAGACAGCGATGTGGAAGTCGTGGAAAGAGAGTCTGTGGATGAGGGGGAAGCCACCAATCTCGATAAGATGGTGGAAGGCAGCCCGATCATCAATCTCGTGAATATGGCCATGCTGACGGCCATCCGAGACAAAGCGAGTGACATTCACATCGAGCCCGAGAAAAACGGCACCCGCATACGCTACCGCATCGACGGAACGCTCCGTGTACTGATGCAACCCCCGGCCGGCCTGCATGCGGCCATTGTCTCCCGCGTCAAGGTGATCGGCAAGATGAACATCGCCGAGAAACGCCTTCCCCAGGAGGGCCGGGTCCGGATTGTGGCCGAGGGGAGGGACATCGATCTTCGTGTCTCGAGTATGCCGACCCTATTGGGCGAAAAGATCGTCATCAGGATCTTGGACAAGGCCAATCTGAAGGTCCGCCTCCAAGACCTGGGATTCAGGGACGACACCCTGAACGGTCTCTTGCGCATGCTGCGTCAACCCTATGGGCTCGTCCTGGTGACGGGTCCCACCGGCAGTGGAAAGACGACCACGCTCTACTCTGCCCTGGATCTGCTGCGCAGTCCCGAACGCAATATGATCACCGTGGAAGATCCCGTCGAGTATCAGTTGAATCTGATCAACCAGATTCAGGTGCAGGAGAGTATCGGCATGACCTTTGCGCGGGCCTTGAGGAGTATCCTGCGCCAGGACCCCGACATCATCATGGTGGGCGAAATTCGGGACGAGGAAACCGCCAAAGTCGCCGTGCAGGCGGCACTCACCGGTCACCTCGTGCTGGCCACTCTGCACACCAACGACGCCCCGGGCGCGGTGGCCCGGCTGCTCGACATGGGCATCGAACCCTACCTGCTCTCCAGTGCCCTCAACGGCGTGGTGGCCCAGCGACTGACCCGAACCGTCTGCCCCGCCTGTGTATCGAAGTACATGCCGGCAGAGGGCGTTCTGGAAGACGCGGGCCTGTCGGAGCAGCCGGGTCAGGTGTTCCGCAAGGGGCTGGGCTGTAAGGAATGTCACAACTCCGGTTTTCGGGGCCGCGCCGGGATCTACTCGGTGATGGAAGTGACAGATGAGTTGCGACGCTTGATTCATCGGGCCGCACCCACCCATGAACTCCAGGATGCACTCAGCCGGCAGGAGGTGTTGACGCTGCGGGAAGAGGGCGTCCTCTTGGCCCTGGATGGGAAGACCAGCCTGGAGGAAGTCCTCTCCGTGACACA
Organism: Planctomycetota bacterium; assembly: GCA_022567055.1. GTDB lineage: Bacteria > Planctomycetota > Phycisphaerae > Sedimentisphaerales > Anaerobacaceae > JAIPFM01. Next base: position 122 of record JADFHU010000411.1, on the reverse strand, counting down.
CAGCGAAGAGGTCTGCGCAGAGGGCGAGCCGAACACGCAAGAGGGCAGCTCCCCAGGCGGAGATCTGCGGGCAACGAACCGGCAACTGCAAGAGCAGATCGAACAGGTTGAAGCGGGTTTTC
>JADFHU010000410.1 GCA_022567055.1 Planctomycetota bacterium | reverse complement strand
GTCGAACCGAGCAGGATTTGCGCGGAGGCGAGGTTGTTGCCGGAACCACCGGCGTCGCCCGAGATCGCGACGCCAGAGGTAGAGGTATTGGTGACCTTCAAGACACCTTCGCCTGCGGCAGCACCAACGATATCGGTGGTCACGGTCTGAGCCGTGGTGCCATCGAAAGTCACGGAGGTGGTCGCGAGATTACCAGCAGCATCATCGTTCAGGGTGATCGAGGTCGCGGTCACGTCACCGGCAAAAGAAGCTGCGGCAGTTTCACCAACGGCGCCGGTACCAGCAGTGATGACGATGGTGCCGGCGGTCACGGCGGCGTTGAAGTCGGCGGAACTGGCTAGGTCGGCAGCGATGTCCGCGGCCTGCGCCTGTGACGTCAGCACCGACGGCATGTCGGAATGGGGCGCCAACTCCTGAGGGTTCTCTAGGAATCGGGTCACCCAGTCGTTGCGAAACTTTTGACCGATGTGGTCGAGTGTCGGCGCCTCAAAGCCCAGTTCCGGCATGGCAAAGGTCTCACCCTCGGTGTCCTTCGCATGGCACTGGAGGCAGCGGTGCTGAGCAAAGAGGTCCCTTCCCCTTCTTAAGGCCAACCCGCGCTCGAGATCGGCAGGGTCGTTGCGTCTGACCAGGTAGGTCGCCGGGACCGGTTCACGCTCGATGGTGGCGGACTCCCAGTCGAGTCGGAACTGTGCCGCTCCCTGCGGGGGTGAACGATAGATGATTTTGATGGGATTCAAGCCACTGCGGATTCCGACCGGCCGAGTTTGAGTCGTCCTGCCTCGGGCATTCGTTCTTAGGACCGTCTCGCCGTTAACCGTGACGCTGGCCCTCCCGTTGGAGACGGCCGTGAAGGTATAGTCGTCGTTGATGTCTCCGCGTATATAGCCTTCCCAAGTGGAGACGAAGGGACCGGCCGGAAGAAAGGGCGTCACCGGCTGACCTTCGGGGCAATAGAGGGCAACCAGGCGGGACACGCGGGTGTCGCTCTTGTCTGGGTCCTTTTGCAGTGACAGCGTTTGCACCAAGCCCAGGGGCAGATCGCTTGCCACGTCCGCCGCGCGTTCCTGGCCTCGAAGCGTGTCGCCCGACATCCAGGCCTCTATGGATACCTTGGGAACGACATTGATGGTATTGTGCACGGAGTGCTTGATGGGGGTTCCGTCCTCGGCCGCGATGTTGAGGCGAATCTCCATCTGCATGATCTCGCTGATGTCCGGGATGCGCAGATAGACCGTCCTCTTGTCCTGAGAGAGGGAGGCCGAGGTCACCGCGAGCGTGTCTCTGCCCTCTTCGCCGTTCCGTTTATAGTCGGGACTACCGTATTGTGCGCGCCACTTGTAATTCCAGACACTGACTCCGTAGTTGCCGTAGTCCGTCGCACGATCGGGATCGAGCGGACCGGTAAAGGTCAGGCTCAGGCCGTCCGAGGCGATGTGAATCTCCGCAGGCAGGTGCACGGGTTGCCCGGTGTACCGAACGCGGTAGAATCCGCCGGGACGCGTCTTGTTCCCGGCCCAACCGAAGAGGCCGGCCAGGTAGAGCTGGCCGTCTGAGTCACGGAAATCGGCGCGGCAGATGCCGGAATCGAATTCCAGGGGGAAACGCACCACACCGCCTTGGACCACACCGTCGACCTCTTCGTACAGGACGTGGAAGATCTGTCCCATGCCATAGGAAACCGTGATGACCCGATCCTTGAGCGGGCCCCATCGATCATCGGGCACCCAGACGAAGGTGCTGGGGGAGCGATCGACGCTGGGGTGAATCCAGCAGAGCGGCGGGTCATAGCCGTCGATTTCCTGGCCCTCGATGTATCCCCACATGTAACCATAGAAGCCGCCCGGTTTGACCCAGTTGATGCGGTTGGCGGGGATCCAATGGCCCTGATTGTCGGCGATCAAGACTTCGCCCTTCGGCCCCATGCCCAGCCCGTTGGGTGCGCGGAATCCGTTGGAAATAATCTCCGACGTGCTACCGTCCCTTGCGACGCGAATGAGGGTGCCGTGGTGAGGGACGATGGAATCGGCAGCGTGGCGACCGCCCTTGGTGTAGTAGAAATCACCATCCGTACCGATTTGCAGATCCAGGGCAAACTCGTGAAAGTGTTCGGTCACCTGCTGGTCGTTGTTGAAGTTTTCGTAAAAATCGATCTCCCCGTCGCCGTTCAGATCGTGGAGCTTCGTCATCTGATCGCGGCAGATGACAAAGATCTCCTCGTCGACGATCTTCAGTCCCAGGGGTTGAAACATGCCGGTGGCGATCCGCTGCCATTCGAGTTTTTTCAGGGAATCGTCGATGCCGCGAACGAGCCACACGTCGCCGTTCCAGGTGCAGATGGCGGCCGTGGAATCGTCCTTGAAGAAGTCGAAGCCGCCGAAGCGGAGCCAGGAACGGAAGGGGTTTTTCATGGGGGGCGTCAGGACATCGATGGCGTAGGCGTCTCGACTGTCCCCGAGTTCTCCTTCGGTGGTCAGTCTTTCCCGCCAGCGGGGCGGTCCGCCGCGCGTAAGCAGGGTGAGGTCCACATCCGCATCGACCTGATTGGCGAGGTCAACAAATGCGGCGTGACCCTCTTTTTCGGGCAGCCTCCCCTGGACGACACAGAGGCGCAGGGCGGCTTCACCCGCCGGAATCCTCAGGCGCAGGTGGCCGTCATCGGTGGTCATCCATTGCATGCCGGACGGTCCGCCGCGGACGGCGGCGGCACTGGCAGGAAGCGTCTGCTCGGATTCACGGTTCAAGATTCCGTCGTGACCTTTTTGCGCGCGATCGACAATCCCGCCATCCTTTTGCGGATTCATGACCCAGCGGGCGATCAGGCCCCTGTTCTCGATGCGCCGGGGATTGCCCCGGCGGAAGCGGCGGGCCATGCTGCGTATCTCGTCATCGTCCAAGGCGCGCCGGTAATACCCCACCTCTGACATCTCCCCGATGAAAAAGGTGGGCGCGCCCTCGGGAAAATTATTGGAGGTGTAGCCGATGCGAACGGCCGGATCTTCCAAGGCCTCTTCCGGCGCCAATGTCTCTTCGCCCTCGAAACGCCCATCGACGTAGAGACGCACGAGGCCCTCCTCTCGATCTTGCCGATAGGTCATCGCGACGTGATGCCAGTCGCCATCGTCCAAGGTCGATTCAGACTCGACCGCGCCGACCCAGCCGATGTCAAAGATCAGGTGACCCTCCTGAACAAAGAGGGTCCTACCATTCTCGATCCATTCCTCGCCTTGGTCTGCGATGGATAGGATGGTTCCCCCTCGGCGAGTCTTGATTCGGGCGTAGATCGTGTACTCGTCGGCTACCGAGGCGAAATCTTCGGCTCGGTTGATCTGAATGCTCGCCTGCCCGTCAAACGCTAGGACATTTTCCTCTCCCATCAGCGGTCTGGGCGCGTCCTCATTCGGTTCGAATATGGCCAGACCCGGCCCCCCGCCGCGGGGGATGATCTCTGGCGCCGTCCCCGGCAGGTGGGCGACCTGCAAGATGAGATCCTGCTGGCGGGGTCCGATATTAAACGTTCGTGTGAAGACCCGATTGCCGAAGGTGCCGGCCGAACCGGGCAGTTCCAGTATCTCGGTGTCACCGACCGTGTAGTTGAGCAGAACCCTGTTCTCGTGGAGGTAGAGTCCCTTCCAGTGCATCCAATCCCGAGCGGTGGGTCCGTACATGAGGCCATCGCGCCCGACGACCCGATCGTCCGCGAAGCTTTCATCGCCGGGTCGCCCCCAACCGGGACCGACCGGGTTGCTGAACACCAGATCTCCCACGATCTTGGGGTGGATCTCGTGTTGGCCATTGAGAAAGATCCCGCGCCAGTTGATGAACTCCGGTCCGGTCCAGGCCCCGGCGAAGCGCAGGGTGTCGGTGTCAAAGAGCATGAATTCATTGCCCTTGGAGACGCCTCCCTTCCCCTCGTCCACGCGGATAGCAATCCCCTTGTAGGCGATGTTGCCCCGGTACACTTCCAGGGACAGGGTGGTGTAGGGGCCGTAGTTCATGTCACTCCACTCATCGCCGGTTAGGGTGAGCGGTGTCGGCAGCGCCGCTTCGACGGCGCCGGGCGCGAGCGCCGTCACCCACACATTGGCGAACCGGACCGGAGCGCTGTCCGCCTGAAGACGAACCGGCCCTAAAAGCGGACCATCGGACCCCTCCTCGGGGAAACCCCATACGGTCGAGTCCTCCAACTCGACGTTGTTGTGAATGGTCTGACCATTGAGTCGGACCGTCATGCGGGCATTGCTGACTTTTGATCCGCGGGCAAAACGTGCCGCCTTGAAGGTGACATCGAGCGCTTGCCATTGACCGGCGGGGCGGCAGGCATTCAGGGAGGGAGCGATCATGCCGTTGATGGCGCCGCAGGCGTTCTCGTCGAGGGTCGCGTCCTGATGGGAATCGAGGATCTGGACCTCGTAGCGACCATTCAGATAGACGCCGCTATTGCCCTTCCAGATGCGCTTCGTGTCCGTGGGCGTTTCCGGAATGAGGAAATCGCAGTGGAACCGGATGTCCGCGAACCGTTCTCGGCTGACGATGTCACCGTAGCCGAGTCCCGCAATCGCGGCGCCCCCGTCCACCCGCCACCGAGCCCCGGCGAACTCGGGTAATCCCGCGCCGCTGTGCGCCCGACCGTCCAAACCGTAGACGCTTGGTTCCTTGCCGCCGAACCACCAGTCCCACTGGGCCAGATCGCCACCGTCGAACAGAACCTCTGCACCGATCGGCGGCGCCCTATCGGGCGGTGCGGGATGGGCTCTTGCCGCTTGGGCTGTAGTGACCCCGCCCGCGGGATTGAGCACGCCGCCTGAGGGGACTTCCATGCCCAGGCACCAGAAGGTGGCGTTGCACAGCAGCGCCTGGTTCCCGGGGAGGGCGATGTCTTCGGGATGCCCCATGGTGGCAAAGAATTGCCGTGACCCCGCCTTGTATTCGTTCACCCAGGCAAAGGGTTGCGGCGGTGTCTCATTGTCGATGCGTCCCAGTACCAGCGCCTGCGCCATATCGGAGAGGGGGCCTGAGGTGTAGAGTGACGAGGCATCGTTCCATTCGTGGCGGGGGACGCCCCGAAGAATCGGGTGACTCTGCATCTGGGGCAGCGCGAAGGTTTCCACGCCTTCTCCTTCGTGGCGCCAATAGTGGCCGCCAAAGTAGCGCGGGCACCAGCCCCGGTCGTTGGTGAAACCGTGCGTGGTGGTACGAATGCCGATGGCGGGTTTGCCCGCTTCGAAGTACGAGTGTAGGAGGTCCAGTTGCTCCTGAGGAGGGATGCGCATGCGGACATAGATAACAAGGAGGTCGGCCTCTTTGAGGACTTCCAGACCGGGGATTGATTTGTCCGGGTTGTCCTCGTTTTCCAAGACGCCAACCCTGCTCTCGATGAGGGTGACCTTGAACCCAAACTCCTCCCGAAGCCGATCCGTGAAGGCGGCCATGGAGCGTCGCGACCCGTACTCAGCGTCACCGGCGACGATCACAATGTGGGCGTTCTTCCCCGCAGCGGAGAGGTCGAGTGCGGCCTGTGCGGGTCTTACGAGACCCGAGAGATCCCCTAGGAGAAGAGCCGTCGTACAGGCAAGGAAACCAATCAAACCGGCGCAGCGGGAAGGGATGAACTTGGCCGATATCCTCATCATGGGGGGTCTCCAAAATTCATAGATATTCAGGTAGGGAAACTTTCTTTTCATCCGTCAGAAA
>JADFHU010000409.1 GCA_022567055.1 Planctomycetota bacterium | reverse complement strand
AACACGGCATCGAGCGCGTCGAGGGGATCGGCGATGGCGTCGGGTCGCGGTGGTGACCGGGACACGGTCGGGGTATGGGTTGCTGCGGAGCACGATGGCAGCCGTGGCGGCGCATCCGCGCTCGATCGAGGCCCATACCTCGCTCGGCGACATGTTGCGCCGGGACAGCCAGTTCGCCGAGGCGGGCGAAATCGATCTGGCCGAGCTGAGGCGCAGAAACGACCGCGGTGAATCGGTTGGCGCGATGGCTCGCGCCGCCAGCCAGTTGATGCCAACGTTGCTTGAGCAGGGCCGCATTGAGGGTGTGATTTCACTCGGGGGTGGAGGAGGGACGTCGATCGCAACGGCGGCGATGCGGGCATTGCCGATCGGGTTTCCCAAGCTCATGGTGTCCACACTCGCCAGCGGCAACACATCGGCTTACGTGGGCACCAAAGACATCGTGATGTTCCCCAGCATCGTGGATGTCGCGGGACTCAATCGGCTTTCGGCGCTTATATTTTCAAGAGCCGCCGGCGCGATCTGTGGCATGGTCGAGGCGACTATTTCGCCGTCGTCGAGTAAGCCGCTCATCGTTGCCAGCATGTTCGGCAACACGACAGATTGCGTCAACGCCGCCAAAGCGATTCTGGAGCAGGCCGGCAATGAAGTCCTAGTGTTTCATGCGACAGGAACGGGTGGTCGTGCGATGGAAGATCTGATTCAAAGCGGGCTGGTGGCGGGCGTGCTGGATGTGACGACCACCGAATTGGCCGACGAACTGCTGGGCGGCATCCTGTCGGCCGGGGCGACACGTTTGGAAGCGGCAGGAAAGGCAGGCGTCCCCGCTGTCATTGCGCCGGGATGTCTTGATATGGCGAACTTTGGACCGAAAGACACGGTGCCAGAGGCCTATCGGCGGCGAAACCTCTACGAACACAATCCGGACATCACCTTGGTACGCACCACACCGGAAGAATGTCGTGAGCTTGGACGCAGGTTGGCGGAAAAGGTCAACGCCTACACGAGTCCAGTCACCGTGCTGCTGCCGACGAAGGCGATCAGTGTCATCAGTGCGGCCGGCCAACCCTTCCACGATCCGGAGGCCGACAAGGCCCTGTTCGAAGCAATCGCCGAGACGGCTCAAGCAGACGTTGTTTCAATGGACTGCGAAATCAATTCGCCGGAATTCGCAGAAGCGTGTGCGCAGCGGCTCTTGCGACTGATCGACGATGCAGCGAAATGAAGTGGATCGCACAGTTTTGTTGATAAGGCACGCTCTGCCAGGACAGACCGTTGGCGTCCTGGCGGGGTGAGCTAGAAGCGCAGATCGGCACGGCAAGTGTAAGTTGAAAGTTTAGGGGCCGGCCACATAGCGGCCGGTACCATGTGGAAAGCAGTCATCGACTGCGACTGCTCACCAACAGGACCAGGACTATATCATCGATGTAAATGGTGTCGAAGGCGTCCGTCGGGGCATCGACAGACGTCCCATCCCCCACGCCAATGGTGAGACTCTTGACGGCAGTTATGTCCAAGCCTGCTTCGGTGATACTGCTGAACCGGATCAGGCCGGACGTGCGTTCCCAGCTTCGCCAGGGTTCGGACTGCACGGCAAATAGGAATGGGTGATCGAAAGTCACCTGATTGCCAGCAGCGTCTTCAATGCGAATGTAGAGTTGTTGTTCTAAGTTGCTGTCTTCGCCTCTGAACTCTAGCGCCAAGGCATTGAGCCGCCGGTTCGCAGTCCAGTCTTTTGGCTGTTCGAATGTCCGCGTTGCCTCTGTGAAGAACGGCTCATGCTGGTTTTGATACTCAAAACGCATCGACTGGTTTCCCTGGGAGACCTTACTGGTTTCCAGGAAGACATAGTCAAAGTCCCCGGGAATGTTGTGTATCCAGGTGGCTGCGATTTCTTCGCTATTTGCATACGACTCGAAATCATCGACTGGGAGGCCATTCCTGGTGGTGAACTCCCAAGTGTGGCCCGCAACAATCCCATTCGGTCCGATCTGGTCGATTCGCCACTGATAAGATTGACCAAAGCGCAACAGACTGGGACTAAAGGCCCAACCATTTGGAGCGGGATCCACGGGCTCGAGTTTTGTGGGTCCGCCGAACCATAGTTGACGTCCCGTGGAGAAAGCAGCCTCGGTCCAGGCAAGCGTTGTCTCCGGAGAGACCCCTATTGCCCCATCGGCCGGCGACGGCATCACAGCGGCAGGACCATCGGAAACAGAGGAGACATCATCGAACGTCGTAAGGAAACCGGGTGGATTCGCATTTTCATTCTGCGCAAAGATCCCGCATTGGCCGCTCAATAAAGGTGCATCGTTCACGCCGGAGTCCTCCCAGGGATCATTACCTTCGGTATCGACCATCGTGGGAGTTTGGACGACCAGCGGCCCTCCTTTGTGCTCGTATAGGCTTCCTGTCACATGAACCGGTCCGGAGCCAATGACGTCCAGCTCCGCGTAGTAACTGCGCGCGTTTCCGAGAGCGGGCACGAGGACCTCGATGTCCTCCCGCATGATGTTCTGCAGATTAATGACCTTCTCGATATCGATACGCAGGTTGGCGGGACCATCCTCCCAATTGATATGCATCACATAGCAACTCGCAATAATTCCAGGCGCCGCCCCGGGCACCAGCAAGCCGTCATTAATGATAAAACTGCAGCGAGCCGCGAGACCATGATGATTGTGTGAGGCGTCCCCCACCACATTGACGGTCGCCCCCACGCGGACATCCGTGAAGACCTCGTCGCTCCCAAAGGCCGTCCCAAATGCAGCGCCCAATGCGCCGACTGAGGTGGTCTCCTTTATAACCAGATAGCCATTACCGCCCTCCGTCGTCGCCAATGTTTGCGTGTAGGTATTCTTCACCTGTGGAAAGGAATAAAACTGCCACGTGGTCAGGTCAAATCCTCCATCGAAGGACTCCGACCAATTGGCGTGAGCCACCGTAGTGAGGATGACTACGATGCCTAGAACCCATCCCAAAACCTGTTTTGAAACGAGATCGAGCGAAAAGCCCGTGGTCAAGGCCGGAGGTGGAAAAGGCTCGGAGGCGTGCTGATGCACGTCGAGAACCTTTTCCACCGACAACGCGGGTCCGCGGGCTTTGCAGCCGATCGCAGTCGAAAGAGGTTTCGGGATAGGTTCCACTGCCTGGATCATTTTCCTGCGCGTGCACATGGTTTTTCCCTTTCATCATGGCGGCTGCGGTGAAAACACTTTGGAACCATCGTGAGGATGTCGAATTGAACAACTGCATGAACCAACCTCCTACGGTAGCCCTGAAGCCCGTCCACTCATATTGTATGCTATGGCCTGGTAGAATCAAGACTTCCTGTAAGATTGTTGCCCCTCGGTGAATGCTGGGCTGTGTCTGAAAACTCCGTCATGCCAAGACGCCTCCCTATGACAAACACAGGTCCTAAACTTCCAGTATTTGCCGCTGAAGCTGGCGTGCATGTCGGACTTGGCTGTCTACTCGTCCTTGAGTATACTCATCCCAATCGAATTCAGTGCCGTGATCGAGGATTCATCGAAATGAAAATCGCTCAGCCCATGTTAACCATCCTGTTGCTGGCCGCGTTATCACAGCAAGCGTTCGCGAAAACCGCATCGACTGAATCTGATACAGATACGGTTCCCTACACGATCGTCGTAACCGGTGGCGAACTCCTATCCGGTGCTTATCCCGATGGTCACACGTATTTTCTAACCCGCACCCTCGGCCCATTGGGCCTGCGCTGTGTCGGGTCGCTGTGTGTGGACGACAATCAGACAGATCTTCTTGCGGCACTTCGCTATGCGACAGACAGGGCGAGATTGGTGATTGTCACCGGAGGCCTCGGCCCCACTGATAATGACATCACCCGCGAGACACTCGCTGCATTCACGGGAATCGCGGTCCAAGAACACCCTGACGTGTTGCAGCAACTAGCGCAACGCTTCGGGAAACCCCCTGCCCAGCTCCGACCGAACCTGCGCAAGCAGACGCAAGTGCCGGTGCAGGGAACTTATCTCAAGAATCAAAACGGCACAGCCGTTGGACTCGTCTTTGAAATGACCAAGTCTGCTATCGTGGCCTTGCCCGGTCCTCCCCGAGAGCTGCAAGCCATGGTCTACGGTGAACTACTAGCCTACCTGAAGAGACGGTTCGGCACGCGACTGCCAGGACCTTCTTTGACGCTGCGCTTTGTGGGGCTCGGCCAGTCCCAGATTGACCAGACACTGGAAGATCATATCGCCCTGGATGAAGACATATCCGTCTCTTCACAGTTTCAAGGTGGCAGGGTCGATTTCACTTTTTCACTGCCGCATGATACGGCAGAGGAGAGAACACGGCTTCGGGAGTTGAAGCTGAAGGTTCTAAAGCACTTGGGAGAATACGTGTATGCTGCGGGAACCATGACCTTGGAAGAGCGCGTTGTTCAGTTGCTAAGAGCCAAGGGTTCTACCCTGGCGCTAGCGGAGGTGGGCAGTGGCGGGAGTCTGTCGGCAGCGCTGAGTGGGGTCACCGATGCCAACCAGGTACTCACCGGTTCCTTTGCAGCCCCTTCCGATGAGAGACTCCGTGGCCTGCTTGGCGTGTCGGACGCTCAATGGCAAGCGTGTACGTCTCACAAACAAAAGACGGGGCGCTTGGCCGTAGCCGTGTCCCATAGGACCAATAGCAGTTGGGCCATTTCGACCGGCGAGCCCTTCAAAGATGAAAAAGAAAACCACACTATGGCAATGGCTATCAAGCACCCGGGCGGCCAATGGGAGAGTATGCAGATCCAGGTCCGCGGCAGCGGGCGATGGGACCGCGCCAGGTTGGTCACAGATATTTTGGATCACTTGCGGCGCAAATTGAATTAGGCCTAGACGATAATGGTCCTCTTACTCTTTACCGCCAGCGTCTCTGTGATGGATTGCAGCAGGATTGACATGTCTTCTCCCGGTGCGTGTTCCCTAATAGGCGAACTCACTTGAGCAGGTACTTCCCCAGAGCATGCTCATCAACATTGACGCCCAATCCAGGTTCGTTGGGGATCTGCAGATAACCGTTGTGAGGAGAGAACGTAGGCTGTACCAGTTCGTCCCGTAAGGGATTCTCCGTCCGGTCCAGCTCCATTAGGGCGTCAGCCTGGTTCAATCGGCCGCCCGGTAGGTCGATACTCGCGATCAGATGCATGGCTGCGCTGATGGCGATGCCCGTGCCCCAGGTATGCGGCACCAGGTCCACCCCGAACGCGTAGGCCATATCGGCGATCCGTTTGACCTCGGTCAAGCCACCGGCCGCACAGATATCCGGCTGAGCAATGTCCACACACTGCTGCTGGAACATTTGCAAGAAACCGTGCCGCAGGTATTCGCACTCCCCGCCGGCAATCGGTATGGAGGTCGTTCTTCGCAGTTGGCTGTAGCTGGAATAGTATTCCGGCGACACCGGCTCTTCGAACCAGGATATCTGACAAGATTCCACGGCCCGGGCCAGTTTCGTCGCTTCGGCAAGAGAGTAAGCATGATTCGCATCTATCATCAGGTCAACCTCAGGACCGATCGCCTTCCTGACAGCCTTGACATTCTCTATATCCTTCTCAAGGGTCAAGCCGACCTTCATTTTCATTGCATCGAAGCCCTGCTCTTTATAACCAAGGGCCTCTTGGGCCAGACTTTTTGACAGTGACTCGGTTTCGGTAAAGTACATGCCTGTTGCATAGGCTCGCAC
>JADFHU010000408.1 GCA_022567055.1 Planctomycetota bacterium | reverse complement strand
TTGCATACCAACCCCACCAACTATCGCGCTATTCTTTCCGTGAACCCCAAGCAACCCTTTTTTTCCAAGACCCGGATGGTCGTCCTGAGTGGAGCACCGGCACTGCGCTCCGATTTGCAGTTGCATAGACAGCACTTTGCCACGACCTGTCGCCTGATGAGTGCCTACCAGCGACGCGATTTTTTGTGGGTGAGTCATTTCCTGCATGACCCAAAGGAAGCACAGACGCGTGCCCTGCTGCCCATCGGAAGGGCGTCGGGTACCCATGAGATCCTGCTTCTCGACGAGAGCGGCCACGGCGCCGACATCACGGGCGAGATCGCCATCTGTCACCGGCCCATGGCGGCTGCCCCGCCCTCCTCGCCCAGCGCGGATGTGCTCAACGGACCCCTGGCCCCTACAGCAAACACACTGTTGCGAACGGGGCATAAGGGACACCGCCTCCCAAGTGGTGATATCTTGATGACCGAAGACATCGCCGGCGCCATCCCGATTCGCGGGCGGATCATTCCCCTGCAGGAGATAGAGTCGAGCCTTCTGCTCCATCCTGCCGTCCAGCAGTGCGTCGTCGACGTCATCGGGGGCGACACTGCAAGCGAGCAGTTGGTGGCCTACCTGGTGACAGGGGAATCGGTTTCTTCGCTCTGCCTGAAACGCTTCCTCGAGAGGCGACTGCCCGCCTATCTGGTCCCCAGTCATTACCTCATGCGGGCCACGCTCCCGCGCGGCGAGTATGGTGACGTGCCCCGTGGCGTATTGAGGCATGAAACTGAGGTGACCCAACGCATATCGGTAGCGGCTCTACAGCCCCAAACCAGCGAAGAAAAAGCCATCGCCACGATTTGGGCGGGCATATTGGGGATTGCCGGTATTACGCGGCAGGATCACTTCTTCGATCTGGGAGGAAACTCTCTCCAGGTCGTCAAGGTTATCCAGGCGATCCAGGGACAGCTCCGAGTAAATACTTCGCTACGGGGCTTGATGACGCAAAACCTCAGTGGCCTGGCTGCCGACTGTGCCCGGCGACGCCGGCAATCCATGGCACGGGCAAGTTGATGGACCTACACACGGCTGAAAACACCACACGGTTTCGCATGGGCACGGTCCTGAGGGGTCAGTATCGCGTCACATCCACCTATGTCTCAACCGGCATGGTGGTCCCCGAGGAATAGCCAGGCATGGAACCATTTTACTTCGATACACAACCGGGAAGCCTGTTTGGCATCTATCACCCACCCGTCCGGGAACAGGTCCGAACCGTGGGCGTCGTCCTCTGCTATCCCATGGGACAGGAGTATATACGCGCCCACCGTGCCTTTCGTCACTTGGGCGAATGCCTGGCGGGTCAGGGCTTTCCCACCCTGCGTTTTGACTACTTCGGGTGCGGGGATTCTGAGGGCGCCTGTGAAGAGGGTACTCTTGCGCAATGGCGACGGGACATCATCAGGGCCGTCGATACGCTCCAATCGGGGTCAGAGATCAGCCAAGTGGCCCTGGTGGGTTTACGTCTGGGCGGAGCCCTGGCATTGGACGCCGCCGCTAGCGTCGATACAGTTTCAAGTGTGCTCCTCTGGGACCCCATTGTCAGCGGCATGGAGTATGTGCGAGAACTAGCCGCGCTGGAGCGAACCTGGGTGCAACAATCATTCGCCAGAAAAACGCCACGTCATTCTTCCAAGGACCCGGACGAGTCAACGGGGTTCCCGCTGACCCCATCGGTCAAACAGGAACTACGTCCACTGGACCTCTTGCGTCGGCCCATTGACCCTCCAGAGCATCTAGGCATTGTCACCTGTCAAGAGGGTGGCCGCTATGACGCCTTTGTCTCGCAGCTACAGAAAATAGGCCTTTCGGTGGGCGTCCGCTTCATTCCAGAATCAAAGGTCTGGATCAAGGACAAGAACCAACTGGAAACTCGCCTGGTTCCTCGCGAGACGATACAGGCCATCGTCTCCTGGCTCTGCGAGGTGGACGGATGAGAGAGCGTGCTTTTTGTTTCGGTCAGCACCGCAATCTTGTCGGCATCGTCACCGAACCGCCGGATCTCGTGCTACCCGTCGGGCCCGCTGTCCTCATCCTCAATGCGGGATTGCTCCATCGGGTAGGCCCCCAACGGCTGCACGTCAAGCTGGCGCGTCGGATTGCAGAGCTGGGATTGCTTGCCTTTCGTTTCGATTTATCCGGTATCGGTGACAGCCTCTCCCCGCCCAATGACCAAACCTTTGTGGAGCGATCTGCCGACGAGATAAAACAGGCCATGCACCTCCTTGAAGAACAGTATGGCACGACCCGATTCATACCCATGGGGATCTGCACGGGGGCCGACCTGGCAGCGTACATGGCGCTTCATGATCCCCGGGTGGTGGGTATGGTGGGCATCAACGGTAGCTACGTTGACAACGAAAGGGAAGAGAGGCTTTTGCGTGAAGCGGATGCGCGTATCCAACGCCGCTACTACCGCACGCACCTTCTTGACATCTCCAGTTGGAAAAGGGCGCTTACAGGCAGAAGCAACTTCCGCAACATCTTCAGGGCAGCGAGGACTTGGTGCCGCCCCGGCAGGAGGAATTCCTCTTCCCAGACGTCCACCACGAGCCGACCACCTTCGTTCCTCAGGCAACTCACCGCACAGCCGGTAGAATCTCTGCTGGTCTATTCCGACGGCAGTACGGCCTTTGACATCTTTGAGCTCGGTCTGAACGATCCTGAATTGCGCCGGAGGGCCACTGACCGCCTGCAGATCACTGTCATCCGCAACTGTGACCATATCTTCACTCGGTTGGAGAGCCAATTCACCCTCATCGACACCGTAATCAAATGGCTCGCCACAAAACGCCTCAAAGGGTCTCATTATTCGGACCCCGGCCAGAACGAGGCACGATCCTGGAATGGAAAGCCACAATCCTCCGGTCACGTCTGCCGAGTGGATGCAAATGTGTGTGTGAGCGCCGAGGGTGAAGATGAATGACGAGAGATAGCGCGCGCGTATCCATCATAATCACTGTTTCCAACTAGCTTTTGGTGTGTCCAAGGGAAGAAGGGAAATGGCCCTCCAAGGCAACTCTGACCGTTTCTTCTTAATAGGCCAGTCAAAGGAGTCGCCAGCGAATGAAGACGTGCTGACTGAAAATGTGGATATAGTGACACTTGACGAGTTCTGCTTCGCTCGGGAAATGGAAAAAGTCAACTACCTGAAAATAGATACGGAGGGGGGAGACCTCGAGGTCTTGAGAGGTGGAGAGAACATGCTCAAGGAGCAGCGCATGGACTTTGTAGAAGTAGAAGCCGGCATGAATGCCGGCAATAAACGGCATGTGTCTTTCGAAGCCCTGAAAGACTACTTGGAATCAAGAAGCTATCTTCTCTTTGGCATTTACCGCCAGGTAAATGAATGGCCTACGAAGAAACCTCATTTGCGACGGACCAATCCTGTGTTTGTTTCCCGTCACATGATAGGCAGGGCATAAGGGTGTGAAGTGCCGCGGCGGGCGGAAGCGGAACAAGGGGAAAAACAAAGCGTGTCCATGGAGTCGCCTCTTCTCCACACCATCGGTGGGACTGTTCGGCACGCGATAAATATTGAACGACTCAGGAGCGAAGAAGACCGTGGAACGTGCGGCGTTTCTATACGGTAAGGCCAAGCTGCTAAACAGCAGTATCGCAAACCGAAAATATTTCGGTTCGGGGAAGGTATATTTTAACTTGACAGGAACCTATATGAATGACCCCTTTCTCTTCCCTCAGGATTAACAGTAATCATTTACTTTTCTGGTCTAGCCGGGTACACTGTTCCACATGGGCCTACTAAAGAAAAATGTGGAACAAATGATCAGGAACTTACCGGAAAACAGCACAATAGAAGATATTCAGTACCACCTATATGTGTTGGACAAAATCCAGAAAGGTCAAGATGACATTCGTGATGGTAAAGGATTAACACACGAAGAGGCAAAATCCAGGTTATCCAAATGGATTACAAGTTAATCTGGTCGCCTCAAGCTATTGAAGATGTTGACGCCATTGCCGAGTATATTGCCCGCGATTCATTAGTTTATGCCGAATCAACAGTCGAACGGATCATTCAGTCTCCTGAGAAGTTATGTCAGTTTCCCAAGCTTGGCCGCGTTGTCCCCGAGAAAAACCATGACTCAATTCGAGAACTCTTTGTTTTTCAATACCGCATCATTTACGAAATTCAGAAGTCGGAAATCCATATCCTCGCCATCGTTCACGGTAAAAGATTAATTGATGACCTTCTCTAGTGAGACGGGGAGACTGTTGGGGGAAAGTTGGTGGTGTATATCGATTTGGTCACACCGTGACGATAGACCACCTAAAACGAGACAGCAGTCCGGCGCTGTTCCCGGAGGGACAAGTGCGGGCTCTCCAGGTGCGGAATAGGGTGCTTTCTCCGCAGATACTCGCCCTTGTCTCGAAGGACACCGATATGCTCTCGGATGAAGCCTTCGCCGCCGACCACCAAGCCATCCATCAAGTAACGCATACGCTTTCGGTGGACGCCTGAGACCTCGAAACCTCAAGCGGCCTCCTCCTCGACGGTCCGGTCCATTGAGGGATAGTGGCCTGTCCAGGCTTGGCGGTCAACGGTTTTCTCCAAATTAGTCAGGTCCCTTGCTAATCTGGTCCTCTGGAATAAAACACACTTGGATAAGGCACACTCACTACCTTAGACAAACGCGGATCAATCGTTTCCGCTCGTAGTATGGGCATAGCTTGTTCACTATGTCCTACGGCGACGTGCACCGTGCCTGAAGGCGACGATGTTGACCTGCCTCTGTTTGTCATCGACCTGGTAGAACACCAGGTAGTCCCCGAAGTTGAGCTTGCGGGTCTCGCATCCGGTAAGCCGTGTCTGGACGTCATCCACAGGTAGACGTTTGGGCCATTCATCCAGTCGGTCTAACCGATCGAGCAGCCGGGAGTGCCAATCATCAATCACATCAATGGGAACACGCTCGCCAAGCAGATAATCGACGTGGGCGTCAATGTGTTTTAGGAATGACGCGCTGTAGCTAACGCGGTACGTCATTCCGGTTTAGCCGAGCCGTACTTCTCAGCGAACCGTTGGCGTGCCTCTGCCGAAGTAATCATTCGTCCCGCTTTTACGTCTTCCATGCCCTGCTTGATCTGTGCGCTGGTTTCAGCTTGCCATTCGGGATCGTCTTCACACGGCAGGCGGTCAGGTGTAGCTTCCGCCGCCTTTAGCGAGAGCCACTGTGTCAGTGCCGCCTTTTGCGTTTCGTCCATGCCTTCGGGTATGGGGATGCTTACATGATCCATGACGTCCTTCTTGTCATATTAGACACTCTAACAAAACCGTCGTGTCGGCCCGAGGCCGAGCGAAGCGGGCATCTGCAAGGCGGCCGAAGCAGGCGATGTGAGCATCGTCGATGGAGGCCAACGCCGCAGAAGGCCGCTGCAGCCGGCCGAAGCCAGCAGGGTTTTGTTAGAGTGTCTTAGTTGCATTGCGAACATTATACCTTATTAACAGCCCCTCAGTCCAGGTTTTCCTTATCTTCAGCCGCGTGGCCCAGGTCCGCCAGACGGTCGAAGTGCTCCCGCTTCGCGATGGTATCGAGAACCCCGAAGTCTGATGACCAGGTAGGACAGGAGAGGCGAAAGGGGTCAAAGAGGCGAAAGGAGGGCGAAAGGAGGGCGAACGGGAGGGCGAAAGAGGTTCCTTTCAGAA
>JADFHU010000407.1 GCA_022567055.1 Planctomycetota bacterium | reverse complement strand
TTCCGCGCGCGGGTATCGACCGGTGACGGTTCGAAAACCAAAGGCTACCGGCTGGCCCTCGCCCTGATTCAAGATGCGCTCCCCTAAATTTCGAGCGGCTTCAAAGAATGCCTTTTCATTCAGCAGGGTCAAGGCCTGCAGCGGCGTGTTGGTACGATGGCGTTTGATACTACACACTTCACGGTCCGCGGCATCCATTACCGCCATGCTGGGCGGGGCCACCGTGCGTTTCCATAGGGTATAGAGGCTGCGGCGGAAGAGATCCGCCCCCTTAGACGGCTTGTACTTCATGTTGCTCATATCGACCCACAGTTTATCGGGTTGATAGGGACTGACCGAGGGTCCGCCGATCCGCTCCTCAAGCAAACCGCTCAGGGCAAGGGCTTGGTCCCGCAGGGCATGGGCGGACAACCTGAAACGAGGTCCTCGTCCGTACCATCGATTTTCGGGATCCTGTTCCAATTGACGCTGCGTGATGCGGGAAGATTGCCGATAGGTCGCGCTCATCACGATCCGCTTCTGCATCCCCTTAATGTCCCATCCCGAGCATACGAATTCAGACGCCAGCCAATCGAGCAGGGCGGGGTGACTGGGCGCTTCCCCCTGCACTCCGAAATCCTCCATGGTTTTCACTAAGCCGCGACCAAAATACTTCTGCCAATACCGGTTCACGGCAACGCGCGCGGTTAAGGGGTGAGATTCGCTCACTAGCCAACGGGCGAATCCCAAGCGGTTGGGCCGAACACCTTCCTCCATATTTGGAAAAATCTTCGGCACGTCCCGTTTGACGCGGTCACCTAGTTGGTGGTAGACGCCTCGTACACGGACGTGGGTTGGCTTGACGCCCGAGGCTTCCTGCATGACCATGGCCGTGGGCAACGAATCCTCAAGCCGAACCAGCCCGAGCCTCGCGTTCAACAGGTTGGTATCCAGTTTTTTTAGGTCTGGCGACGCCGCATGATTCAAAAACCAGGCCCGGAGAAAACTGTCTTCCTTGCCGGAGCGGTACCTCGCCTCCTTATTCAGTATGGCAGCGACGGAGTCCGCCGTACTTAACAACAAGACTTCATCTTCGAATAGAGTGCGATCGAAGATCATTAACTCGTCCACTTGCCCGCGGAAGCGCGTTCCTATCGCTCCTGCCCCGATCCGAAAGGGTGCATTGCCTCCGCCACCACCCACGTTGCTGTTGGTATTGTAGAGCAGCTTTGTCCGGGAAAGCCTCCCGTCCACATAGATCCGCATGCCGTGGGCACGCTGACTGCCGTCATGACTCAACGCCACATGCGTCCATTGCCCCACCGGAATCCGGTCCAGGGTCTCCACCGCACCCACTCCGGCAATCCAGCGGGTAATGATAAAAAACCCAAGATGCCCGTCTCGGAGTTCCAGGGTAATTCCAGGGCGGGTAGAATTGCCGGCCTGACGCGACAGGATCACACCGGAATCGACGTTCACAGGTCGAATCCATGCAGCGAGACTGAATCGCTTCGTGCAGCCAAATTGACCGACCTTGCCCAAAGCCAGAACATCATGACCCCTGAGGGTCACTGCCTGTCCACGCAGTCCGGGCCCAAAGACAGGCTGCCCTTTTTCCTTCTTAACGGTTTCACTGAATGCTTCTAGTGGAAAATGCCGTGCCAGCCCATTAGAAATGAGGGGATGGTCCCTCTCTCCGGCATCGCTGTTTTCCCAGGCAAGCATCTCTGCACGAATCCGCGCTTCGGCACTCTGCAGAGTCTGTTTTGCCGTGGCAATCTTGTCCCGGTGCGCCTTTAATTCCCTTTGCTGAGCCCGCGTCGGCGCGCTAATCCAAGGTTCTGAATTGCCATATTTGATGGCGCGCCCCGATTCGGAAATATTGTTAAAGAAAGAAATGAGCTGGTAATACTCCTTCTGGGAGAAGGGATCATATTTGTGATCATGACATCGGGCACAGCCCATCGTGAGTCCCATCCAAACGGTGGCAGTGGTGTCCACCCGATCCACCGCGTTTTCCAAAAGGAATTCATCGAGAACCAGACCCGATTCTGAATTATACCGATGGTTTCGGTTAAACCCCGTGGCGATCCGTTGATCCAGGGAAGGATTGGGAAGCAAGTCTCCGGCAAGCTGTTCAATAGTAAACTGATCGAAGGGAAGATTTCGGTTGTAGGCTTCGATGACCCAATCACGCCAACGCCACATGCTACGCGGTCCATCATTCTGATATCCATCCGTATCCGCGTATCGCGCGGCGTCGAGCCAATCCAATGCCATGTGCTCGCCATATCGCGACGATGTCAGCAAGCGATCGACACTCCTTTCGTACGCCCCCGGCGCCTCATCTTGAAGAAAGGCATCGATCTCCGCCAGGGTGGGCGGGAGCCCGGTGAGATCCAATGTCACGCGGCGAATTAAGGTCTCGCGATCCGCCTGGGGGGAAGGAGACATGCCCAGCGATACCAACTTCTGTTGAATGAATGCATCAATTGCATTCTCTCTGTTTGCGGACGATGAAACATCGGGGACTTCGGGACGTTTGACGGCTACGAAAGACCAGTGTTCTTCCCAGACCGCGCCCTCCTTGATCCATTGCCGCAGCAAGTTTCGTTGGCGGGGCTTCAGGGAGCGACCGGAATCCGGAGGCGGCATCCTCTCATCCGCATCGGACGAAAAAATACGATAAATCAGTTCGCTCTTTTCGGGGTTTCCGGGAACGACAATGGCGCTTGCCAATGCTCCCGATTTTAGATCCAGCCGAAGTCCTGATTTACGCTTTGCTCCATCCGGACCATGACAGTGATAACAGGTATCGGAAAGAATGGGGCGAATCTCGCGGGCAAAATCGACCGACTCCGCTGCTACAGGTATTGCTCCTCCATACAGATACATCATCGCCCAAAAAACGACCACCCGAACACCCCAACGTTGGCTCATGAACTTTCGCATACACTATCTAAGAGCACCTACGCAAAATGACTCTGCATTCAAACGGCTTATTTTGTGTCTGGACGGCGTCAGGCTGTATCGACTATCCTCGGATAGCCTGCTTCGCCTTCCTTGCCAGACGCAAAAACGCTCGTTTTCGGTGCTACGATTCATTTTGATAGGCACTCTAAATAAAAGGGCCGCTCGAACCCAGATCGAGTTTTCCGACACAGCCTAGTCTAGTTGGGCGCGTAATCTCTAAACGTGCTCATCCATTCCGGCCAGAAATCAGTCGACATAACGAACGTGCGTCTATCCTCTTTCCAGGCTGTATGCCATTTTAGCTCCCACAGTTCCTTGAGACCGATGGGGCGGACCGAGGAATCGGCAAAACAGCCGTTGACCCTTCCCTGGTGACGGTTCACGCAGAACGATCCCATATTCCGAGCCTCCAGAACGAAGAACTCCTTACTCGGCGGCCTGTCTGTGGGAACGGGCTTAGCGTCCACCCACTGGGCATCCACAAATTGGGGGACCTCTGACGGATTCTTGATTTTGTATTGATTCCGCCAGAACCGGCGATCGGGATTGCCATATTCATTGCATAGCCACCAGTTCCAGCCGTAACTGCCGTAGTCCCCCTTCACGGCCCAGCCAGGAACCACCGCTTCCGCGCCTTCTCCAAAAACGCCCCATCCGGTCAGAGGACCTCCTCTGACGCCATCACTGTGAAATTTATTGACCGCAGGGCAATTTCGAATCTCAGGCTCATGGGCATAATAGGGGCGCATGGCATAAACCCAACTGTTGCGTTCACTAGCCTGATGGCTGCCCGTCTCCGAGTGGTAACTGCCGTCATGGTCGTTCGTGTACATCTCGACTACCAGAGTCATCTGTTTGAGGTGCGCCTGGCAGGCAACCGCCTGTCCCTGTTTTTTGACCCTCTGGAGGCTTGGCATGAGAACCCCCATCAGAACAGCGATAATCGCAATGACGACTAACAGTTCAATGAGCGTGAATGCCTTCCTGTTCATAACCGTTTCCTTAAACTGCTGATAACACTATGTTGGTTCCATTGAACTTCTGACTCCCCAGCCCAAGGGCCTGTATCTAAATAGAAGGGCTCATCCGATCCCATCAACTGCACATTATGTCACATCAATAACATAATTCAACTTGTGATATAAAAATCCGGAATAACTGAAGAACGGTTTCGTAACCACTTCTGCATGAATCAGTATACCAGGAATCAACGTTTTTTGTGGGATGGCTGAATTTGCCTCTTGGGTCAAGTGCCGGTGATTCTCCTCCCGAAGATGCCCCACGATCTTAGGGACCGGCAAGAAAACAGCGGTTTCCGTGGCGCAATCCAGGCTGCGATAGCAGCATTGCTAAAGAACCACGCAATAACTTGGACTTTTGAACGCCCAATTACACGCCATCTTTGATCGCTTCTCAATCGCAAAAACCAGATCCTTCGACCTCGCTCGGGACAGGCTCCGAACGGCTACGCCTGTGGTTTCGCTAAGAAAGCATGGAAGGGACAGTCTTTTAAAAGACTGTCCCCCATCCTTGTTTCTACCAAATATGGGGCACACTTGGACCCCAAATTGTCCAACTAATTCCTTGCCGATCCCTACGCCGAAGCAGATTGGGTATCGAACACCTTCGAGTCTTCGACAAAACGGATCATGCCCTCATCGGTTAAGGCGTGATCGGCAACCTTTGCCAGGATGGGCGCCGGAACCGTAAGAATATCGGCGCCCGCCAGCAGGCATTCAGTAACCTGTGCGGCATTGCGGAAGCTGGCGGCCAGAATCTCCGTGTGAATATCATAGTTGGTAAAGACCACTGCAATTTCGTTGATCAGGCGAGAGCCCGTGTCCTTGCGGGCACCGCCACTGGCGACGTACTCCGTATTGAAGACCCGCTGATCCTCTTTGCCGTTTTTCCCATCTTCGACCCAGTAGAGAGAATTGCCGGGTGTCCTGTCGGCACTGTCATTCTTACGGGCGTAGTCGGCCATGCGACCCAGGAAGGGACTGACATAGGTGGCACCGGCATTCGCAGCCCAAAGCGCCTGGGTGGAGTTGAAAATCAGCGTGCAATTCGTCTTGATGTTCCGTTCCCACAGGGCACGAATCACCTTCAAACCCGTATAGGGATCCAGATTGGGGTCCAGGGCTTGGTAGCCGCCGATGGGCACCTTGATAATGACGTTTTCCGCCCAGGATCCCAATCGCTCGGCCTGTTCGATCATCGTGTCCTGAGATACTTCCGTGAGTTCCAAGCTCACGGGATTTGGATGGAGCAGTTCGCATATCCGCTTGGAAATCGTTTCGACATCGCCCCAATTGGCGGCCCCTGCCCGCTTCATGAGCGTCGGGTTGGTGGTGACCCCGTTGATAATGCCCGCTCTGTAGAGCGGTTCGATTTCTTCATAGGCGGCCGTATCGGCAAAAATCCGAGGCGCACGCGGGGCGGGATGGGCCAGAGGTTTGCCCTCCGGCGTGATGTTGATCTCAGGCATCCGGATGCGGCGACTGTGGGCATTGGCCTTGGTTTGCTGAACTTCAAACATCTGCAGATCTCCCTAACACTTGTTCCGAGGATTCAACTCATGGATAGAATACGTTCAATTCGCAAGAATCGATACTCGGAACTTTACCGGGATGTGGGGACACTGTCTAGTCTTAGGCACTCTAACAAAACCGTCGCGTCGGCCCGAGGCCGAGCGAAGCGGCCATCCGCAAGGCGGCCGAAGCAGGCGATGTGAGCATCGTCGATGGAGGCCAACGCCG
>JADFHU010000406.1 GCA_022567055.1 Planctomycetota bacterium | reverse complement strand
ATCACCGCTTCTCTCTGGTTCTCTGGAATGGAGTCCGTGTCTTGACGGTTGGACCAGGCCGCAATGAGCGTGTCTACCGCTTGCGACCCGGCCTCGTATCGATTGAGGTCACTCCTGCGCAGATTCATTTTCTGTTCTTCCAGTAGCGCCAGCAACTGTTCCGGGATCGTTTTCTTGTGGTCTGCCATCTCTATCGCATTTTTGTCTTTAGACCGGTGTCCGCGGGGCGGGACACGCCCTGGGAAGCACGGCGAGAGGCTGTTCGGTTTGGGCCAAATCGTGCTCCACTTCCTCGAGCAGATCCTGCGCGTCGGTGTTGTGAGGATCCCGCGTCAGGAGCGCCAAGAGCACAGTCCTCGATTTGTCGAGCAATCCATCTTTCAGGTAGAGGGCCGCCAATGAGAACATGACCGAGGTGTCGTCCGGATGGGCGCAGAGGTAGAGTTCCAAGTAGCGGGTGACTTGGGAAAACGATCCCATCTCACTGGAGGTCTGAAACAGACCGAGTAAGGCGATCAGGTTGTCCGTGTCGAGTTCCAGACTCTTCAGATAGTAACCAAACGCCCCTTTGAGGTCCTGCCGCCGCTGGGCAACCATGGCCAGTCCGGCATAGGCCGGGGAGCACCGAGTGTTCAGGCGGCAGGCCACCCGAAAGGCGACCTCGGCATCGTCCAGTTTGTCGTTCTGCAGCGCCAGGACACCCAAGCCCACGTAGGGTGCCGGCTCGTCGGGTTCGAGCGACGCGGCCTGGGCAAAGTGGTGCTGGGCTTCGACGTCGTTACCGACGGTGGCATGACAGTTCCCCAGCATCTGCACGACATCGTACTGATCGTGCCATTGGGTGGGTGCCCCGGGTTCATCTGAGGTGTGCTTCATGGGTTGTTCTTTTTCCGACGCACGTTGGCCCCGAGCAAACTGTGCATCCGGCTCAGGACGCCAGGCGTTGTTCATTGAGTTTGTGGCGAACGACCACACAAATGGGTTCGAGAATCTCCTGCTTGGGCTGCAGTCGGAGCGACCATTCCAACATCTCGAGGGCGTCAGTCAACTTGTTTTCATTGATAAAGATGTCGGCCGCCCGATTGAGGATTTCAACATGAATGGTTTCACTGTGCTCCATCTCTACGAGCAGGGCCTTGGCTTCGTCGGCCCGCGCTTCGGCCAAGTAGGCCTCCACCAAGTTCCAGGTGATTTCGGGAGTGTTTCCATCCAGGCTGCGGGCCCGCTGCAGGTACTCAACGGCATCAGAACTGCGGTCCAGACAGTGCAGAATCACGCCGGCATCGTTTATCGCTTCACTGTCTTGAGGCGACTGTTGCAGGTGGGTCCCGATGAGATCGAACGCCTCCTGGTGCTTGCCGGCTTCAGCCAGGCTGAGGGCTTTTTCGTGGCTCTGTGACCGAGTCTGTGTCGACATTCCGTATCTCCTTTGCCAATGGGTCTTTTATAGGCCCTTCAATGTTTCGCGGGTATCGCAAACCCTGTGCCATCCATGAAAACCCGCCGTCCCCCCGGCCTGCGAGGATCCATCCCGCCGGGGCGAACAGGAATTAGACGGTCCGTATGTATAGTAGTCGTCTTTGAGCCCCGTCTTTGGGCCTCGTCTTGGGGCCTCGTCTTCGACCGCCATCTTCAAGAGTCGCCTTGTCCTAATGATCGACCCAATGCTGGCTCACCTTAGGAAATCGAGCAGAGAAATGGACATTAATTTGCCCGCCACGTTGAGGGACATCTCGTAGAGGATACTGCGGCGGGCCAGGTCAATGGCCATCTGGGCGATGTCTGCGTCGCCGAGTTGCGTTTTTTCCTCGACAATGTTGAACTCCATATCGTCGAGTGTTTGGTTGAGGTTCTCCAAGTATGCGGTCCGCGACCCCACGCGCACCTGCGTCTGGAGCAGCAACTCACTGACTTCCCCGGTCCAGTCGATGGCGCCCTGCAAGACCTCATTGAGTTGGTGGTCCGGCAAACCCTTTTCATTTCTCAAGATGTCGCGGATGCTGATCAGGGTTTCAAACGTGTCATAGGACCCCGGGAAGCTGATGACATCGGTACCGGTCGTGGTGATGTTCGAGGCGTTCACGTATAGGACTTCTCCCTGGGCATTGGTCACCGGGATGTTGGTAATGTCGCCGGCAGCAGCGACACTGGTCTTCGTGGCGCCTCCGTCGATGGACAAATCGTAACTGGCGCCATTGGCCGTCACTTCCAGCCACACGTCCCCGCGTACGCCCGAGGTTCCGGAACCTATGGTGGCCCCGGTATTATCGAGCACAAACTCCGCGGTCTTGCGCTGGCTTCCCCGAAACACATCGTTCCCGACCCAGTAGACCGCTGTTTTTACGCCGGCAGCCACCTCCACGCGACGCTGTTCCTGACTCCCCTGGTAGGTCACGGCCGTGATCTCGTTGTTGTTGTCGCGGGTGGCCACAAAGGGTTGCGTGCTGGTCTTGGCCCCGCTAAACAGATACCGGTTGCCATTTTTGGTATTGGCCAAGAGCAGGGTTTGTTCCAGACGATCGTCGATGGAATCCGCAATTCGATCGCGATTGCTCTGACCATGGATGCCGCCGGCGATTTGGGTGAGGACCTCTTGGGTGGAGCGCAGCTCCGCGGTCATCGACTCCAGAATCGTGTTGGCCATTTCCATGGTGTTCACGATGTCGGTCAGTCCATCCTGGTAGTGGATCAACGACTGTTTCTGCGACTCCAAGGAGAGCAGTTGAGCAGCGACGGAGGGATCGTCCGAGATGCGATTGACACGAGAGCCCGTGCTCACCTGTTCTTGCAGGCGGGCCAAGTCCCGTGAGTGCAGGGCCAGGGCGTAGGTGACATTGCGGTGCGTGTTTTGTATAGATCCTGCCATGGCCTATTTCCCGTAGGGCTTAAGCGCAATCATAACAGCTCTAGCAAGGCTGCCATGTTGGTGTTAACGCTGTTTATGTAGCGCGCCATGGCCTGAAACATCTGCTGAAACATCAAGATACGGGCAGCCTCCTCGTTGACATCAACGCCGCTCGTGTCACTACGACGATTGTTCAGATTCAGGAGTATGGCCTCCGTATTTTCATGGCGCAGTTGTTTGTTGGCGACATCCTGGCCGATTTGCGTGACCATGGAGCGATAGTAATCCGTGATGCTGAGGCTTTTCAAGGCGCTCTGGCTGCTGTCCTGGAGTTCGGCGATCCGCAGGGCGTTGGCGTTGTCCGCCAATTCACTGCCCATGGCCGTGGCAATGCCACCCGGTGCGTCGGCGAGGTCGGTCCGCAGGGCAATGGTACGGGCTTCGGTGCCAACCAGAAAGGTATTGATGCCCGCTGCGGCCAGGAGACCCGATGCGTCGCTGTTGGCCAGGGCGGTGACCGCAAAGGTGTCGGCATTGGCCAGCGTGCCCGCATCGAAGGCGACGCGGAGGCCATTGCCCAGTTTGAGTTCCGTGCCCACGACGTAGCCGCTGCCCACGTTCAGCGTCGCAATGGTGGCGCTGCCGTCAGAAACACCAATACTGATCGTGCCATTGCCGAGAGAGCCGGAACCGGACACGGTAAAGGTGAGCGTCTCGTTGGCCGACCCGGTAAAGAGTCCCGAGAGGTGAACCTTACTGGAGGCGTACCCGGAGCCAAAGACGGGCGCCGGAGAGGGATCGGGGTTGGGCAGGGGCGCGGGAATAAAATCAAATGTGTAGCCGGCGGCGGCGTCGATTTTGAGTTGCTTGCCGCTGTTGAGCGTCGTGGCCGTCACGTTGGAAACCGCACTGGTGATGGCCGTGGCGGCAGCGGCCAAATTGGCATCCGCATCGATGGTGACAGCGGTCCGAGTGACGGCGCCGGTCGTGGTGTTGGTGACGCGGACATAGAGAGTCCCATCCTTGACAGCGGGACTCAGGGAAGAGAGGGCGGTGTGAGCCGTCACAAGGATCCCTGTCTTGCTGGAAAACGCGCCATCGGACCCCACGCCCTGGACATGGTAGGCATTGACGGCATCCACCAGGGTCTTGGCCAAGGCATCCAGATCGGCATGAATGTCGGAAACGATATTGTTTCTAAGGTTGATCAAGGCCGAGATCTGGCCCCCCTCGACCCGGGAGATGAAGGTCGAGGTCCCTTTTGCCCTAATTCCGAGGTCGGTACCAGTCACGAGGCCGGCTTCCAACGGGGTCGTGTCATTTCCCCGCACGATGCGGACGCCTGAGGCGATGACGTCAACGACACCCAGGTCTCGGCTGGTGGTGCTGACCCCGATCAGCTTGGAGAGGGCGGAGATGCGTTGGTCACGCTGGTCCCTCAGGTTATTGGCGTCTCCATGGACGACCTCAATCTGTTGAATTTTGCCGTTGAGGTCGGCGGTCTCGGCGCTGAGTTCGTTGATCTGATCGACAAGGACATTGGCTTCCGTCTGCAGGCGGGCTTCGCTGCGGGCCAGCGATTCGCCCAGGGTCCTGAATTGAAAGGTCACGACCTCTGCCGCGCTCAGGAGTTGGCGTTGCCAGATGACTTCATCGGGATGGGCCGATAAATCACGTACGGCCGCGAAGAAGTCGTCGAGGGTCTTGCTGAGACTACTGCCGCTGGCCAACTCGTTGAAGGTGCTCTCGACGGTTTTGAGCGTCGACAGTTCTTTTTGGACTTGGCTTCCGATCGCCTGCTGCTGCAGAATCTCCTTTTCCAGTAGATTGTCGATGATGCGGACCACACCACCGATATCGACACCCGTGCCCCAGGCGAATCCATCGTGCAAGGAGATGAGGCCGGGGGTGAGGTTGAGTCGCTGCCGGTGAAATCCATCGGTGGCCGCATTGGCAATGTTGTTGCCAATGACCTCCAAGCCTCTCTGTGCGGCAGAGAGGCCGCTTAATCCAATATCCAAACCTGACATGGTCTATCTCTTCTCTTAGAACCGTAGGTTCATCATGCTGTGTTCGCGGGGCTGCTGCGCGGTGCCGTTCACGGTGTAGGTCAAGGCGTTTTCCTGACCGGGGTGGAACAGGGTATTGAACAGCACCGTATTGAATCGGGCGCAGTCCTTGAGGAGCCAGCGGGTACTGAGGTGCTCTCTGTGTACCTGGCCGGTGAGTTCTCTCAGTTGCCGCTTGCGCTGGGCCAAGGTGTGATTGAGGGGAGGGGGCAGCACCTGCGCCAGGCTGGAGAGCGTCAACTCCTGCACGTCACAGGCCAACAGATCGGCGATCTCCTGGCGGAGCAAGTGACGTTCGCTCTCATGCTGCGCGTAACTCTCCGATTCAATGCGGATGGTGTCCAGGAGCCGGCTCAATGCCTGGTCCTGCCGTTTCACGACCATGCTGCGAAGTGCGTCCAGGCGGGCCAAATTGGCCGTTAGGTAGTCGACATCTCTATCCAGCAGAGTGACGAGTGCCTCGACTTTTTGGACTAGGAGGATGGGGATCGTGGTGATCATAACTTCAGATCCAGGCCTTTCGAGGGTGTATTCGGCATGGTGTCATTCATGTACTCATAGATGTTCTTCCATAATCCAATGCCTCCCTGAGCGCCCAGTTCCTCGGCCAGGTGCATCCAGAAAAATGCCTTGAACCTGTTCTGAAGCGGCATCTTCCTCAAAGCCCCACTTGCCCACGGAGTTTCTCATCTGCTCCAGCAAACGAACCAGCAGAATGGATTCAAACGCCTTGGCGACTTTTTCCCGCTCATGGTCGCGCATTGGGGATTTCGGAGCATCGATCCCTTGAGGCTCGGCCGTCCTTG
>JADFHU010000405.1 GCA_022567055.1 Planctomycetota bacterium | reverse complement strand
CCTCTGACGCTACAAAGCAAACCATAGCGGCTATTTCTGATGGTTGTCCCAGGCGACCGGTCGGAACAGCGGATAGCAACCGGCGTCGCCGCGCTTCGTCCGTCAGTCCCGTGGCAACGGCACCGGGCGTGACGTGATTGACCTGAATATTGTAGGGCGCCAACTCGAGTGCCATGCTCTTGGTCAGCATGAGCAGTCCTCCCTTTGCTGCGCTATAAGAGGCATGAAGGCGTCTGGTTTGGAACTCATGCACTGAACCGATATTAATGATTTTGCCGCCTCCTTGCTCGACCATCCTATTGGCAGCCATCTGACCCCATAGAAACGGCGCTTTTAGATCCACGGCAAGAATGCGATCCCATTCTTCTTCCGGTATCTCCAAGAAAGGGAACTCACTCTGCTGTGCGGCGTTATTGACCAAAACATCCAAGCGCTTGAAATGAGAATCGATCCGTTTGAATGCCTGACGAGTCGCCTGCGAATCGGAGAGTTCGCAAGGCACCTTGATACTCTTCGGGCTAAGGGCTTGGACCTGAGCGTAAGCCTTATCCATCTCCGTGTTTTCCTCGGGACCGTGAACGATCAGGATCCCACCCTCCTGCGCGAAGCGGAGCGCCGTGGCCAACCCAATGCCCCGTGTCGAACCGGTGACCAGTATCACTTTTTCTTTGAATCTCACTGCTGTCCTCTCATGACACCCAGAGAAACTCACACCGATTGCCAAGGCTCGAAAACGACTTTATACGCGGCTTTGGGCGATTGTAGTAGTATCGCAAACGCCTGCTCAAAATCTTCCAGCTTAAAACGGTGGGTAATCCAGGGTTTGACGTCGATGACACCCGAGTTGATGAGTTGGTATGCTTCGGAAACGTCACGATAGAAAGCATTGGATGAAGTCGTGATGGACCGCTCCGATCCAAGTGCCATGGCGTTGAAATTCACCGTTGCGTTGTGGACGGCCAGATTGACATAGGTACCGGATTCTTCCAGCAGTGGTAAAGCCATGGACAATGTCTCGGCGTTTCCAACCGAATCAAAGATCGCAGCGCACTTCGTATCACCGCACACCGTCTGGATCACGTCGGCCACGTCTTGACGATTGGGATCAATCATCGTGAAATCTGGATACTGACGGATGACTTGCTGGGCCACCGGCGAGAGTTCCGACAAAAAGACAGTCTCGGCTCCACGTGTTCTCGCAAGCAGCGCGATTCCCAGGCCCGCGGGGCCACCTCCAATGCATAGCACGGCCGCACCCCGGTAGAGATGGACTCGACCGACCAGATGGGCTGCAACGCAGAGAATGTCACCCATCGCCGCCTCTGCATACGTGACATGCTCGGGAATGGGATACAACAAATCCGCCCAGCCCACACAGTAGTCTGCATAGCCACCTGGATAAAAATCCATCTGGCCCCAACCCTGAGCGTGCCCAATATGGATCATGTTTCGACAGAGATTCTCGCGATCCGTTTGACAGAACTTGCATTGCCCGCACACACGGTAGGCTTGCACGCCTACCCGCTGGCCCAGCCAATGCTCATGTTCCTTTGAGTTTACTTCGACCACCTCTCCTGCCAGTTCATGGCCCATGACCATGTTCGGAGGATTGTCCATGTGCCTGCCCAAGGTGTGCAATGCCCATGGGTTTTCACCAGCCCAATACCGCAAATCGCTGCCACAAATACCGCAATCTCGCACTTTGACCAAAACGTGGTTTTCCTGTGTGAGTGTCGGCCTGGGAATGTCCGTGAGTTGCAGTGTTTTTGGTTTTGTTAAGACGATTGCTTTCATGGTATTGAGCCGGCGCAAGCGTTCAGGGGCCAAGTGCCATCATTATACACATAGATGTGATACCCGCTACTCTGTTTACCAAAGAGACCTTTCGCAGCAGACTCGTGAAGATCGGGTTCAGGGTCACACTGTCGATCATTGTCGTTGTCGTAATCGTAATCGAAACATTGAATCGGCCGGACAGGGTTCTCGATGACGACAACGACTACCGCTTCGCTGATCACGACAACGAAGGCAGTCAGGCTGCTGCCCGTGCGAGAATGTTTTTGAACCATGCCGAAAAAAGGGTTGACTTAACTGTATATAGTGTATATATACAGTAAATAGTCATGAAAAAGTCCTCGACCCAACAGATTCTGATTGGAGCCATATCGCCGGCCTCGGCGGGGTCGCTCTATCAACAGATCGTGGATGGCATCAAGCTGGAAGTTGCCACGGGACGTCTGTCATCGGGAGAGGAGCTGCCCTCGTTTCGCGCATTGGCAGGCCAGTTGCTCGTCAGCCTGATCACGGTCAAGCGGGCCTACGAGGAGTTGGAGCGGGAGGGCATTATCTATCGCAGGCAGGGACGGGGGACATTTGTGGCCGAGCAAGGCGGCGATCTGAGTCGCAAGGCCAAGCTGGCGCGGGCGACGGAGCACTTCCAGATAGGCGTGGAGGAGGCGATGGGGGCGGGGTTGAAACTGGCGGCGATCTCTGCGTTGGTTCAGAATGTGATCAAAGAACGAAAGGCGAAATCAGATGAGTGACAATGCCATAGAGATTCGAGGACTGGAAAAACGGTTTCCTAAATTCAAACTCGGGCCGCTGGATTTGACCGTCCCGCGCGGCGCACTCTACGGGCTGATCGGTCCCAACGGTGCCGGCAAGACCACCACGCTCGACCTCATGTTTGGACTGGGTGAGAATGACGCCGGGCAGATTCGGGTCCTGGGCTTCGATCACAAGAAGGATGATGTGGCGTTCAAGCGTCGGGTGGCCTATGCCGGCCCCGAGTTCAATTACGCGGCCTGGGGCAAGGTGGCAGGCGCGATACGTTTTGTGCGCGGGTTCTTTCCTGATTGGGATCACGATTACTGCGCTCGCCTTCTCAAAGCATTCGATCTCGACGCAGATGAACCGATCAAAACGCTGTCCTTTGGCGCGAGAACGAAACTCTCACTATTGCTAGCGCTGGCGAGGCGGCCAGAAGTCCTGGTGATGGACGAGCCGACGACCGGGCTCGACGCGGTCAGCAAGCAACGGGTGTTTTCGGAACTGCTGGCGCAGGTCGAAGAGCGCGAGTGCACGGTCTTGATTTCCTCGCATGGCCTGGCCGATCTGGAACGCTACACCGACCACATTGGCATGATCAAAGAGGGGAAGCTGCTGTTAGAAGGCCGCACCGACGAAATCGTAGAGCGCTTTCAGATGGTCGATTTTGAGGCGCCGGAGGGAATGAATCTTCGCACGATCGAGGGGCTCACGCTTGTTCGCCAGGACGGCAAACGATGCAGGGCACTGTTGGATATTCGTAACGGTAGCGCAGAACGTCTGGCATCTGCCGGTGGAATAGAATTGGCAGCGGCGCCTGTCACGCTGGAGGAATTGTTCGTGGCCTTGGTTGGGGAAGAGGAGGCCTCATGAACCGCATACTGTGGGATTTCTTGAAGCGTTGGACATGGTTTGTTGCGTTGCTGGTGTGTCTCCAGCTCGGGCTGGCCTCGGCGATGGTGAAGAGTGAGGGAGGCCTTCATGTCTCCCCTTGGCTGTTCTTTGCCGGATACTTGGTTTTGGTTATTGACGATTCGCGCGGGGTGTTGCGAGTCCTGCTCCAAACCCCCGTGGCACGGCACCACTTGTCCCTGGTGGTCTGGTTGGTATCGGTTCCCATTCCTGCGCTGCTAATTTTCGGTGTGTCCCTTCTCTGTGGCGCGTTTTGGATGTGGTCGCGCGCGCTTCCGACGAACTTTATCGAAAAAACGACCATGGTTGGTGTAGAGGGGTTTCTTTTATTAGGGTCAATTGCTTTTGCAGGCTCCTTCTCGAGGCGGCTTAACCGGCTTAGCCTCTCGGAAGGGCTGCAGTTTGGATTTTCATTAATTGTGACAGTGTCGTTTTTGTTATTGGTGGTCTTCTCGAAACTGCCGCGTCAGCTCGCCGACTGCGGGCCGGTGCATTTCCTGGGAGCGGGAATCTTACTTCTGTGCACGATTCTTGGACTTGTCAGACGCGAAAGAACCTTTATTGGGGTGCTATCCTCTCGGCCATCCGCCTCCAGGATCGGGGCGGCATGGTTTAGCGGTAGAACAGGCGACTCTTTGCTCACACGCCAGGCTTCAGGGGGCATTCCCTTCCTGGTTTGGCGCGCCTGTCGCGAATCAGGGGCGTACCTCGGACTGTTCTTGGTTTTTATCGCGGGTTGTGCCGTCCTCGGCACTTTGGGTTGTGTCGTCCTCGACGCTTGGAGTGGCCGTCCCTCAATGGATACTCTCAAAGTCATGCTTGAGACGAACAGTGTCCCGTCACAATTCGTTGCCATAGGCCTGATCATGGTCTGGGTGACGCTGGGGGTACCTGCGACTCTTCCTATCATGCAGTTAAAGAGTCTGCGGACACTACCCTTGAGTTCCTCGCAGATCTCATCATTGATCATTGGTCTTCCTTTGACGCTGTCGACCGTTCTGGTGGCGGTACTCTGCTGTATCGGAAGGATTTTCTTTAGGAGATTCGATTTGGATCTTTTGCTGGGCCTCGCATGTTGTTCGACGACGATTGCTATGGTCACAATCCCACTCATGCTTCGTTGGAGGATTTCGGCGAAAAGCTCTACTAGACTAACTGTGGCGGCAATAGCCTCCTTGACATTTATGATCGCCTCCCTGGTAGCCTTCACGATAGCCTACAAGATAGGGCTCGACGGATTGGAAATCTTATTGAACTATCGCTATGGCTTGGATCTGGATTTAAATGCCCCAGTCGCGGCATTGCTCGCAGTGCCAGTCGTGTCTGTGGTCGGCGCGTACACCCTGACTCGACACTACATCGTTCATACCAGCCATCCGTATCGTTAGCGGATGATGCGCCTTCGCGGCCTTCATGATCGAGCATAGACCGATGCATTTGAGTCAGTCAACTCGTGCGAGGATTCTTCAGGCAAGGGTGAGGTGGAAGGTTAACGACCGCGTACCTCGATGTCGTCGAAGTCATTCATATCATCGAAGGAACCGATGCCGATACGGCCCCTGCCGAAGGTCTTGTCGACGGCTTTCATGTGGGGCGTCTCCATGTCATCAAAGTAGACCTCGATCGTTCCCTTAGTCGTGTCGCGGGTGACCTTCACGTTGTGCCACTGGTCCGTCCAGGGGGTGGGCGTTTTGTTTTCGGTGATGGCCTTGCGTGGCGCGTTCTTCACGATCATGATCTGACCGCTGTGCGGATCGGGCCGGGCGCCCAGGTGTACGTAGTAGAAGTTTTTCGGGTCCTGATAGTTGAAGAAGACGCAGCAGTCGCGATGGTTGCCGGTGTCCTTGGTGCTGCGGACGCGGAAGGTGATCACGAAGTCCGACACCTGCAAGTCCTTGATCAAGGCGATGTGGCGTGGGCTGCGGACCTCGGGTTTGTAATCGCTCGCGCGGCGGTTGATGCCGAAGACGTGATTGCCCTCGACCTCACGATGGGTCCAACTCTTCTCATCGGTCGTCTCCCAGCGCTGGCGTCCCTGCTCGAAGGTCTCTGCGAAGACCAGCGGCAGATCCGTCGCTGGCCGGTCTTCTCCCCAACTCGCCGCGGGCATGGCCACGACACAGGCCATCAGCATCGTTTTGGTCATACGCCTGGCCGCAAGCCCGGCCCATGGCTCTACGCGGAACAGCTCTTTCAGTGTGTCTCTCATAGTCGATTCCTTAACGGGTCCCAATCTTTAGCATCGTTCCTTTCACTCGCCCAGTCTTTGCCTATTCT
>JADFHU010000404.1 GCA_022567055.1 Planctomycetota bacterium | reverse complement strand
TTGGTGATGTCCACCGCCTCCGGCGCGTGCTGTTGCATGCGGTAGGCCAGTTCGTAGCTGGCGATGCGGGCGGCCAGTTCACTGTTGTCGATGCGTTTCGCCTGGTGCTGCGTGTTGAATGCATTGAGTTGGTCGATCAGGCGGCGTTGGACGGCGCGGCTCATGCCCTTGGGCCGTTTGAGATCGAGGATCGGCGTGCCCCGCGAGCGCATGATCGTGCCCTGATAGGAGGCAGGCATGTATCCGCTACTCCAGTTCTTGGCTCCGCTGATGGGACCGCCCGATTTGTCGAGCATGACCACGAAGCCCGGTAGATTTTCGTTCAGAGTGCCGAGGCCGTAGTTCGTCCAAGATCCCAGGCAGGGATGACCGCTGATGAGTTCGCCTGAGTTCATCTGCAGCATGGCCGAGCCATGGATGGGCGAATCGGCGATCATGGAGTGGATGAAGGCGATGTCATCCACGCAGCTCCCGATGTGGGGGAAGAGGTCAGAGACCCACTTGCCGCTCTGGCCATACTGTTTGAATTTCCACTTGGGCCCCACGACGCGACTTTCATTCCGCTTGCCCCCCCGTCCAAAGGTCTTCACCTTGATGGTCTTGCCGTCGAGGCCGTAGAGCTTGGGCTTGTAGTCGAAGGTGTCGACGTGACTGGGACCTCCATACATGAAGAGGAAGATCACGTGTTTGGCCTTGGCGCCGTAGTGAGAGGGCCGCGATTCCAGCGGATTGACATAGGGGCTGGCGCCGTCTGCGGCCAGGGCCTGGCTCGAGAAGAAGGAGTCGGTCGACAACATCTGGGTCAGCGCCACGGACATGAAGGCCCCGCCTGCCTCCCAGAGAAACTCACGCCGGGTCCGTCCGCAAAACTGGCCTTTGCCGGAGGGGTTTTGTTGGGTGTCGTTGGTCATGGCGTTGGCTCCTAATCCAGAAAGATGAATTCGTTGAGGTTATATACCAGGAGGCAGAAGTTTGTCAGCGCTGCCGCGGCCGTCTGCCCCTGCTCTCTCTGGAGGGAGGAAACGAACGACGCACACTTCGAAAGCTCTTCCGGTCGCGCCTCCCGTGCCAGCGCGAGCCGCAAGGCCCGTTCCAACTGAGCCGACGTGTCACTGCCCGCGTCTCGGTGCAGGCGGTCGACGAAGTGAGCCGCCTCCTCGTTAATGAATGCACTGTTGAGCATGCCCAAGGCCTGAGAGGGCTGGGTCGTGGCGAAACGCACCGGGCAACTCGCATCGGTATCGGCCAGGTCAAAGTTGGACAGCATGGGCATGATCAAGGACCGTTTGACCTTGATGTAGACGCTGCGCCGAGCGGCTTCCTCGGGCGTGGATTTCCCCCAGACCGCATCCGGACGTGAGGCGGTCGCCAGTACCTC
The DNA here is from genome assembly GCA_022567055.1 of Planctomycetota bacterium. Taxonomy (GTDB): domain Bacteria; phylum Planctomycetota; class Phycisphaerae; order Sedimentisphaerales; family Anaerobacaceae; genus JAIPFM01. The sequence continues at coordinate 4,371 of JADFHU010000404.1, read as the reverse complement.
GGCGGGCATGGGCGGGAAAACGCTGGGGCCGCCTATCTTGAGATTCAGACGCCCGTTGACGGCGAGTATGGAATCGCGTATCTCTTCCGCCCCCAGGCGACGCATGTTGAAGCGCCAGAAGAGGTCGTTTTGGGGATCGACTGCCAGGGCTTGCGGCTGGGCTTGAGAGGACATGCGGTAGGTGCTCGACATCATCATCAGTTTATGCATGGCCTTCATGCGCCAGCCCTGGCGAATGAACTCGGTCGCCAGCCAGTCCAGCAGTTCCGGGTGGGTGGGCTTGGTGCCCAGGCGTCCGAAGTCGTTTGAACTGCGGACGATCCCCCGGCCGAAGTGGTATTGCCAGAGGCGATTGGCCATGACGCGGGCGGTGGACTTGTTTTCCTTGCTCGCGATCCACTCGGCCAGCACCCGCCGCCGGCCGGTTGTCTTGGCAGAGGGGTCTGCTTGGGGTAACGCCGGCGCACGTTCATCCAGGACCGCCGGGAACGCGGGTTGGACTGCCTCCCCCTTGACGTGGGCATTGCCCCGTATGAGCACATGGGCCTGGGGTGCCTTGGACCCTCTCTCGGCGATGGCCGGGGCGAAGGTCCCGGGCACGAAGTCCTGTCGGCTCAGTTTTAGTCCCTTCTTTAAGTCTCGGTATTCCTTAAGTTCCGTCTTGCTCAGGACGTCGGGGCCGCGGCTTTCCAGTAAATCGCGCAGGTCTTTTGGCTTTTTTCCCGTGCCGGAGGACGACGCACTCCGGCGGGCAAAGGCGTCGTCTTCTTGGGCCAGCTTCTCCCGAAACCTCGTTTCGATCTCCCGCAGACGTTCTTCAAGTTTCTGCTCCGACGCCTCCTTGGCCCGCCGTTTCTCTTCGTACACCCTGAGTTCCTCCCCACTCATCACGGGTCTAAGAATCCCTCTCTTGCTCATGTCGCTGATGTTGTCGAAAAACGCCAGGATGCTGTAATAGTCTTTCTGAAGGAAGGGATCCTTCTTGTGATCGTGGCAGCGGGCGCAGCCCAGGCTGACGCCCAGGAACACCTGACTGGTCGTGGAGACAATGTCGTCGAGCATGTCATAGCGGCTCTGCAGCCGATCCGGCACCTCGTCGTCCCACAGCCCCAAGCGATAGAATCCCGTGGCGGTTAGGGTTTCGGGCGTGACCTTGTCGAGTTCGTCCCCCGCCAACTGCTCCACAATGAAGCGGTCGTAGGGCTTGTCTTGATTGAAGGCATCGATGACGTAGTCTCGGTAGCGCCACATATAGGGTTTGTCGGAATCCCGCTCGTAGCCATTCGTTTCGCCGTAGCGCACCAGGTCCAGCCAGTGCCGTCCCCATTTTTCCCCATAGTGCGGCGATGCGAGCAGCGTGTCGATCCGCCGCTCATAGGCATCGGGCCGGGTGTCTGTGACAAACGCATCTACTTCTTCCGGGCTGGGGGGCAGGCCGGTCAGATCGTAGGTGGCCCGCCGCAACAGCGCCGTCTTTTCGGCCGGCTCCGCCGGCTGCAACTCGGCGTTCTCCAGCCTGGCCAGTATAAAGGCGTCTATGGGGTTGCGGACCCAGGCCTCGCTTTCCACCACCGGGATGGTCGGCTCCTCTACGGGCTGGTAGGCCCAGTAGTCTGATCCATCCGGGTGGGTGGGCTCGGCCCCCTGTTTCACCGGCTCAGGCTCCGGTGTTTCTGCCGCCCACGGGATGCCCATCTTGACCCACCGGGTGAGCATGTCTATCTCTGCATCGGACAGTCTTCCGGTCGGGGGCATTTGGTGATGCTCGTCCCGATAGCTGATCATCTCCAAGAGCAGGCTGTGTTCCGGCCGGTCAAAGTCGATGACGGAACCTCGGTCGCCCCCACGCGTTAGACCGAGTCGGCTGTTCAGTCGGAGTCCCGCTCGGATGCGTTCAGGGTCGTTTCCGTGGCATTTGAGGCAGTGCTGCTGAAGGACAGGTTGAACCTGCTGCTCAAAAAAACGGGGTCCGGGCTCGGCCCGAGTTTGTGCGGAAGTGAGGGTCGCCAGAAGCGCTGTTGTGGCCACTATGCCCATCAGGTGCTCCCGCCACGTCGTGATAGCCGCTGGCACCATCAATGAGCCTCCCGGTATGGGCATTTGGGTTTCGAGATCCGTTAGACCGTTGGTATTAACTGGTCGTCTGTCACAACGCAACATGGGGAGCGTTGACTCTGTTTGAGCGTTTGTAGCCCAATAGCCTACCATCATAATAGCTTGCAGAGGGAGGACTGTCAAGGTGAGCGGGACCGGCTGACAGGCCGGCTGGCCAGGGCCACCGCATGTAATCTCAGGCAGACGTTAATGCCCCCTTTTTATACCCCTCGCGGGGATCTCACGGGGGTAGTAATCAGTGGCAAAGTAATCAGTTTTTGGCTCATAGCGATCACTGATCACTGATCACTGTTTACTGATTTACTTGAGCGATAGGACTCCAGGCCAATTGGCATTCCTGCTGCATTTCGTACGGATTTGGAATCTACATGCGATCGCCCTGGCCTGCCGGCTCTCTTATCCCCGGGGAACTGCCCCACGGGGGGCGCCTCCATGCAGATGCGAACGGCTGTTTTGTGTCGGCCCAAATCGTCCCTAAATCCCCCCTCCCAGGGTTCTCCTGCCCATTATTCTCGCTACTTGCTTTAGGTTGATGAAAACTGCAATAGCTGCTATACTTGCCACGTGAAAGTGTCGAAGTTTCCTATGATTATTAAGGGATAACCATGATTAAGAGTAACCAGACGCCAAAGTATCCGGGTAAACGGGTTACCATGAACGGTAACCAGTTGATGGCCATGACGGAGGCGCTCATCGCCGAGGGCGGCGTATTCTACCCCATTACTCCCTCCACCGAGGGCGGGGAGATGTTTGAGCTGCTCTATGCCAAGGGCCAGCTCAATGCCTTTGGCCGGTCGTTTATCGCGATTGAGGCCGAGGGAGAACATGCTGCCCAGGGGGGTGCCATTGCGTTTTCTGTCACCGGGAAAAGGGTGGTCAACTTTACCTCGGGTCAGGGCGTTGTCTATGCATTGGAGCAATACTACCACGCGCCCGGAAAGATGAGTACGATGGTGTTGGAGTTGGCCGCGCGGGCCCTCACCAAACATGCCCTGAATGTTCACTGTGGGCACGACGATGTCTATTCCACGCTAGACACCGGCTGGACGACTCTGTTCGCCAAAGAGGCTCAACAGGGCACCGATCAGGCCATCATACTGCGTCGTGTCAACGAGTTGAGCTTAAACCCCGGCATCAACGTTCAGGATGGCTTCATTGTTAGTCATCTCGAGAAGACCTTCCAGAAGCCCGAGGCAGAGCTGATTCGCGAATTCCTCGGTCGGCCGGAAGATATCATTGACTGTCCGACAGAGGCCCAGAGGACCCTGTTCGGCCCGACGCGACGACGGGTGCCCAAGGGGATGGACCTGAAAAATCCGCTGTTGCTGGGGCCGGTTCAAAACCAGGAACACTATATGAATGGTATCGCGGCCCGGCGAAACAACTTTTCCGAACCGATCCTGGAGATGCTGGAACAGGCCTACGAGGCATATGGCAGGTTGACGGGTCGCTACTACGGTCTGATTTCGCAGTACCACTGTGAAGAGGCCGATACGGTGTTTGTTGCCCTGGGCAGTGCGGCGGAAAACATGGAAGCCGTATCGGATTACATCCAGGAGACGCGCGGGCAGCGATTTGGCGTGCTCCATGTCAACTGCCTCAGACCCTTCCCCGAAAACGCCTTGATTCAAGCCCTGAAGGGAAAAAAGAATGTGATCATCATGGAGCGCACCGATGAGGCGCTTTCGGGTGACAATCCCCTGGCGCGGGACATCAAATCGGCCCTGAACAAAGCGGCCGAGAACTTCAGTGCGAATGCGCACGCCGGCCTCGACAAGCTGGACCCCGCGACGGAAATGCCCAGGATTGTCACAGGCTGCTATGGCTTGGGGTCCCGAGACTTCCGTCCGGAGGGCATCATCGGCGCCTACGACTTTGTCCAGGGGCGCTTGGCTCGCCAAGACGGCCGAAAGGTCACCGATGGTGTCAGCTTCTTTTATGTGGGGATCGACCACCCCTACGCCGTCAAGTCCGACGAGACGCCCTCCTGCCTGCCGGAAAACTCGATTGCCGTCCGCCTCCACTCGATTGGAGGGTGGGGCATGATCACTACCGGCAAGAACCTAGCCGAGATCTTAGGCGAGTTTTCTCAGTACATCTCCAAACGCGACCATCTGGTCGACGCCCATGGGGTACCCAAAGAGGTCGTGAATATCAGTGCGAATCCAAAGTATGGCTCCGAGAAGAAGGGGGCGCCCACCAACTACTTCCTGGTGGCGGCGCCCGAGCGCATACGGGTCAACTGCCATCTGGAGC
>JADFHU010000403.1 GCA_022567055.1 Planctomycetota bacterium | reverse complement strand
TTGCCCATTTAGTTCTGATTGCGCTTCTGCTGTTGTTATTCGGCTGCACAAAGAAGGAGGATGATTCGCATCTGGAATCCAACGCCGCTTCAGAGCTAAATACTCAAGCGCAAGCGGAAGACTCAGTCCAGTCCAACGTTGACGACCCTTACGTCAAAAGCATGCTTGAGCTATGGGAAGCTGGTCAAAAAGAAGATGCGGTGAAAGAATTCTTGGCAATCAGGTGGGAAGATCCATCTGCCTATCGAGAGGTTCCGGTCTTTGCCATGTCGGATAGGCAGTGGCGTTCACTTCCAAGGAGCGAGCAACTGGCTGTCACGAAGGATTCCATAAGTCAGCTCAGTGAACTGAGGAAGATGCTTTTTGAAGTGGTCGCCACAGGAAGGACACTCGTCTCATCAGGGGACGCAGAGATGGCAAAGGAGCATTTTGAGGCAGCGCTACGGTTTGGAGAAGGCCTCTCTCGCCCGAGGTGGTTTGAACTTGTACGGGACCTTGGCAGGGCGGCTTCGGAGTATGCCCAAAAAGAGCTGACAGGCATGGAATAGAAGAGAGAAACAACTGGCGGGATAGGAGGCCCCTCCCATACCACCGGACATGCGGGTCCGCACCCGCTCTGCCCCCTTGCTGTCGCTATGCGGTTTCGGCAGCCTGTCTATCGGGTCGCTGTTTCGCAGGTGGTGGCTACTACCACGATGGCTTTTGTCCCGGCAATGGAGGTCATTGCCCTTGGGAACCCCCCCTAACTAAGCCCTTGTCGGGAATTCTCTTGCCACCTTCAACATTGTCCTGCAATACTGGTGACAGACAGAGAGAAAACTACGAACGAGACACTTCGGCACTCAGAAACCCGAATTGTCGACAAGTGAATGAAGCAACGAAGGAATCCCGTCAGCAACGTGAGGGACAAATCCATTCTTGCGATGACCGACCCGGGGATGGAGGACCAGAACATGGTGCCAGCCTGACATCGGCGAATCCCGCGCATCATCCCGTGCAGTGCGAATATTCATCCAACAGCCAATCGCTTTCACCCGTAACGATCTTATGTCAATTCCACAGAAGGACTTATGCGAGATCGTTATTTGCACCTCACGGGATCAGGGGGAGTGACCCGTCGACGGCGGCCGAGCGCTTGATGAATTCGCGACGGGAGCGGTCTCCTCAGGCGTTATCAGTGGTGTCCGCCATGGTGTCCACCATGATGCCCGCCGAAACCGAACCCGATGTGCAAGCCGCCGTGGTGGCCGTAGTCGTAATGACCGAAGAAGTGGTGATCGTAGACGTGGTGAATGTATGGATCGTAGTAGGGGTACGGCGGATATACCGTTCGATAGCGGTAGACCGTTCTGGTCCTGCGGATCACCGGAGGTGAGGCGGGCGGTTCGGTCGGCTTCGCCGCAGGATCCTGCACGGTCGAGGGAGAGCGTTTCACGACCGGCTGTTTCACTTTCGGTCCGTCCTTACTATGCGAGCGGTCGTCATCGTTCTTATACTCGTGTCCTGTAGGGTGATCCGAGGTGTTTAAGATATTATCAATCACAGTCGTTGAAACTCCGGCCTTTACCAAATTCACTACATCCTCCGCCGAGAGCTCGAGATTTGCCTTCTTGGATTTTAGGAAGGCGATGATCAACCGGTCACTCACCCCCGCCTTGGAGAGCTTGATGATGTCCTCCTTGCCGACATGATCGGCCCGGAGGGGAGTCGACAGGATCCCCAGGATGAGCGCGCAGAAGACTCCCATTGCAACGTGTCGCATCATGCACCTCCCGGGCCGGGGCCCATCGATAGCTGCTTAGTCATCATTAAAAATGATGATACCCCCGAGGGAAAGACAGATCAATAGAAAAACTGACCTGGGGCTGTCGCACGTGGGGGTCGCATCCGGTCCATTTGAGCCTAAGAGCACCTACGCAAAATGAGTCTGCATTCGAGCGGCTTATTTTCCCTCTGGACGGCGTCAGGCTCCATCGACCATCCTCGGATGGCCTGCTTCGCCTTCCTTGCCAGAGGCACGAAACGCTCCCTCTCGGTGCGACGATCATTTTGCGTAGGGGCTCTAAATACCATGAAGAAACCTCTGGTAGGGGCCGGTCTATGGGTCCGTGGGTCTATGGGTCTGTGGGTCTGTGGGTATTCGAAGATTTACTACTTGACCCCTTGTCTGGTCTTATCCTGGAAAAGCGTTGGCGGATATACCCCATTTCGCCTTTGCGGTGTCGTACCAGATGGACTATCTCGTCACTTGGAACTGCTCTCATATCGCCAATGGTGAAATGATCAGGCGATTGGCAACCGTAAACAGCACCCTCAAACGCCCACCGCCACTCGTTGTCACGCCCGAAGAGATTCTGGAATCGCTGGAGGATGCCTCATGAAAACCAAGGACCCAATCGTCCAAGATGTACGAACAGCGCGACAGAAGCTGTTCAATGCTTGCGATGAAAACCTGGACAAGCTCCTCGACCACTACCAAGAGCTGGAAGGGCAATGACTTCTGAGACAGACTCTGTCGAGTCGCGCAAGGGGGAGGTTCCAGGGAGTGCCGGCTGAACACCGCACCCGGAGAGCCCAATGGCCAGGTGCCTGAAGGAGCCCAGCCTGCACTTTGTCGCCTAGGAAAAACGATATCCTACCTGTCCTCCCCATCCCAGAGCGTGCCGGGGAACCGAGGAGGGAACCCAGTCCTGGTGGGGTGAGAATGAAGCGCAGGTTGGAAAGGCAAGGGTAAGTTAAAAATTTAGGCGCGGCTCCACTGTGTGACCCAGAATAATTAATACCCCTTTTCCAAAGAATCGCTGGACCGCGGCAGCCCCCCTGATCCCGTTTCTCGTCCTTCCACAACTCCTACGCGTCGAGTCGGGTCCTCGTCGTACTGTTGACCCCACCGCCGTCTGTGATGCTTGGGGGACTGGCGCTCCTGATAAATATGGAATCGAGCCCGTCCCTACTTCGCCTCATCCAGTTTCGTCAAGTATTGTTCAGGGTTGGCCTTGAACTTCTTTATACATGGTTTGCAACAGAACTTCACTTCTTGATCTTGGTAAATGATGGAAACAGGATCACCCATGGATCCAAGTTCATTATTCGTAACCAAACAAGTATCCAGGGGGTAAGGTTTCGTGGAACTCAAACCACTAGTGGTACATCCGGCTACCAGCACCAAGATCAGACAGAGCAGGCAATCTTTCAAGCGCATTTCATGTCTCCTTTAGAATCGAATTACAATACCACCACCAATGCCATATAGCGAATGATGCTGGATAACAAACGACAAGTCCCGGCTAACCATATGTTCAAGCCCCACACCTCTCTCCCAGCCGGTATTCGTGTCGTATTCAACATCAAAATAAAGACTCGTTCGGTCAAACACTCGAATATCCTTTTCAATGCCCAACCTGAGATCCCCCTCCGTATCCATGGTGACAGAGCTCTTGACCAGCAATGGAAGGCGATAATAAAAACCGGCAATCACCCGATCCCGTGCATGATCAATATCTGTTAGCCGGTAGCCAATAAAGCTTGTGACATCGGGATTGAAGTAATGCTGCCAAGTCAAATCTACTTCATAGTCATTCTCGTTACGGTAGCCACCGGTGCCGTCGAGGACAAAATCATCGCGGCCCCGCATGACCTTGATCATCCCCTCACTCATATTCGACTGCGTCGAAATCTCCCCCATTAAGGTCACGGGATTAATCAATTTCGGGTCCAGCTTCGGCTCAGGTGAATCGCGGGTGCCCTCATAGCGGATGACCCGTGCCATGCCGGCATCCATGTGGTAAAGAATATGGCAATGAAACAACCAATCCTTTTCCTGGTCAGCTTCGAATTCAATACTGTGGGTCCCCATGGGGTGTACATCGACCGTATGCTTCATCGGCGCATTATCGCCTTGGCCGTTCAAGACACGAAAGAAATGCCCATGCAAATGGATAGGATGATGCATCATCGTGTCGTTGATTAAATGCATACGTAAGATCTCGCCCTTCTTGACCAGGATGGTCGACTCTTCGGACAGGGTCTTGCCATTGAACGACCAGATGTAACGTTTCATATCACCGGTCAGGCGAAGGGTCATTTCACGTAGGGGCAACCTGGGGTTGAGTTGGGTCGGAGCCGTTGACTTCAGAAGGGGATAAGGAGGCAATGGCCGTGGCAGGTGCGAGGTGTCACCGTCGACCAGGGCAACCTCCATCATTTCGTCCATGTCGTAGATGTTCGCCCTTGGCGGGCCCTCGGCCAGATGCTTCTTGCCAGTTCCCAAAAACAGGGATACATGCCCGGACCCATCCTGTGCCGTTGCCCGAAATTCGAATTGCCCCTCTTTGGGTATCGTGACAATCACATCGTAGGTTTCCGCGATGGCGATGAGAAAGCGACTCACTTTAACCGGCTTAACTGCCGGGCCGTCGGCAGCGACAATGGTCATCGGCCCGGTTGCACTATCCAGGTAGAAATAAGTGGAAGCGCCTGAATTGATGATCCGAAGTTTGATTTTTTCGCCGGGTTTCCCCTCAAGTGATAAAGTTCGCTTCCCGTTGATCAGAAAGGCGTCATAGGCGACGTCTGATAGATCCATTGGCGGCATGCGCGACCATTCCCGTTCAATGTAATTCCGGAGTGCCTTTGCCTTGATCGCGCCACGGATGCTTTGGACATTTTTCTTTTTGACTGCATACCACTCACTGCCCCGCATCAATGTCTTCATCACCGAAGATGGTTTTTCGTTGGTCCAATCGGAAAGCTGCAGGACGTATTCCCGGTCGACTTTGTCGCGTACGCCCGTCTCAGGGCGAATGACGATCGAGCCATAAATGCCCCGCTGTTCCTGCAAGCCAGTATGGGAGTGGTACCAGTACGTTCCGGAATGGGTCAGCTTGAATCGATAAGTGAACTCCGTTCCCGGTCTAATCGGTGGGGTGGTCAAATAAGGAACCCCGTCCTGGGCATTGGGAACCAGCAGGCCATGCCAGTGAATCGAAGTATCTTGCTTTTCAAGCGTATTCTTGACGGAGATCACTGCCGTTTCACCGACTCTGAAATACAGGGTAGGTCCGGGAATCCCGCCGTTAATGGTTAGGGCTTTGACAGGCTCCCCGGCTGGTGCCATCTCTTCTTCGGAGATGACCAGCGCATATTTTCTCAGTGTTTCGTCTTTTGCTTCAGCCTGAACTGAAATCAATACTGCTGGGAGAATAAGTCCTAAACACAATTTCCAAGATGTCATTCGGCAATCCTTCTGCTCCCACGAAACTCATGCCGATCTGATCGTATGAATGGGTGGACAAACGACTCTCCTCTGGACGATGCGGTGGCCCACCAAAACTGGGGTCTCCTGACTGGGTCCAGGGAATCTTTGGACCGCAACAAGGAACTCAACACTATCGAACTTCCAGTGGTCATGATGCCAGCAATCTAGTGAATTGCGAGGTATTTGAATGGCATCGAAACGGGCATCTCGGCGTTGGAAATAGTGCGTCAATCGCATTCTGCGACGCGCGCAATCTCGGCTTGGTGGCGCAACGGATGGGAAATCTGATCTTACAACCATAGAAATGATAATACCCCCGCGGGAAAGACAGATCAATGGGAAAACAGCCCCAGGGCTGTTGCACGTGGGGGTCGCATCCGGTCCATTTGAGCCTAAGGCACTCTAACAAAACCAGGGTTGTGACGAGGTCGAGCGAAAAGGCCGAGGCCAAGGCGGCAGGTGAAAAAGGACCGGAGGCGTGCTGAAGCACGTCGAGGACCTTTTTTGCCGACAACACAGG
>JADFHU010000402.1 GCA_022567055.1 Planctomycetota bacterium | reverse complement strand
GCGGGAGATTGAATGGGATTGGTTTAAAAGAGATGGGCAGAACGTTCTTTACTGGCACTGGTCACCCTACTTGGGGTTGGGAGATGAATCATCAAATCCGTGGCTACAATGAATGCCTTATCACCTATGTGATGGCAGCCTGTTCGCCCACACACGCCATTGGGCCCGAAGTCTATCATGAAGGATGGGCAAGAGGTGGCGCTATCAAAGCAGAAGCGAATGGGAGTGACATGTCGCTAACCTTGAAGCACAATGGGGCCGGTGAAAAGGGGGACGCTGTTTTGGGCGCATTACTCTTACCTGGGTCTGGACCCCCGCGGTCTCAAGGATCGCTATGCGGACTATTGGGAACACGTCTAGACAGAGTCCAGTACCCATCCCACGGACAAAATTGCTGTAACCTTTATGAATTCCACCCTCACTCTGATGTTGAAAGGCGTTCCGGTACCATGGAATGCCAAGCGACGAGTTTGAGAAAAGGAGCTAAGCGATGAATGCGAAAATCTTAGTCAGCCCACTGGTAATACTGTTTTTACTGAGCGGTGGAATGGCCTGGGCCGAAGCCGAGGAAGATCATCCGAAAAGAGTTACCAGGACGGTCAAGAAGCAAGGAGATCGAGAATCCAAAGTTAGAGAGGTCTCTAGAAGAGTTACGCGGGTACAGGAGAACAGACGCGAAGATCACGGTCCCCGGGGCGAAAGAGATCAGATGCGGGGGCCTCGGGGGCATGACCCAAGGGGCCCGATGCGGCCCATGGCCGGCCGTGTCCAGTCCGCCCGGCAGCATCGTGGCATTCCCGGCCGGGAACAAGGTGCGTGGGGGCGTGGGATGCAGGGGGCGCGTGGACCGGGACGCGGAATGCAGTCGCACGTATCCGGCCAGCGCTCCGGCGGGCACCCTTGGGCCCAACAGATGCGGATGAGAACAGTCATGCAGCAGAGGGGAGCACGAGGCGCAAGCGCATCGAGACCCGCCTGGCAGATCATTGCCTATCGCAACGGCTGGCGTCCCAGTCCCACCGCATCCCAAGGCCGTCCCTCTGTACGCGGGCCCCAGAGAGCAACGCGCGGACCGCGGAGACCGGGCCCGTCTAATTCCCAGGCCGACCGGACCCCGCCGAATCGCGACCGCGACCAGGATATGCGTGGCGCGCCAAGACGGGGTGGCGGACCGCGGAGACCGGGCCCGTCTAATTCTCAGGCCGATCGGAGCCCGCCGAATCGCGACCGCGACCAGGACATGCGTGGCGCGCCAAGACGGGGTGGCGGACCTCGGAGACCTGGCCCATCAAATCCACGTGCCGACCGGACCCCGCCGCGTCGCGATTCAGACATGCGTGAAGAGTCGAGACGGGGTGGCGGACCGAGGGGTAGGGGAGGCAGATCGGCGCCTCCGGAGAAACCTGAGAACTAGGCTGACGATCCATCACTGAAGAGTAGAGTCCATTGGGGATGGAGGCGATACGTTCGCTTCCGTCCCTTTTTTTATGTTTGGGAAAGAGCAACTAACCCTGGCCCAGGACGACATCCCTATCTGGTCGTGTCCCCACTGGTCGAGAAGAGAGTTTTTCTGTGCTTCTAGCAGTATCCGCAAAATAAACTTTTTCAGAGGACGTAAATAGACTATTATGAACGGGATATACTTAGAACACTGAAACTAGATCTAGAATTATCGTTAGTCACTTTGGTATATGTGACCAAAGGACAATTTCGTTATGTTTTTTTGAGGAGTCTAGTTATGAAAACAATAGCAAGCGTATTGGTAGTGCTCGTGGCACTGGCAGGCCTGGTGTCAGCGGAGGTGGTGAGAGTTCAATATGACTATGCTGCCACCGGGATTGATGCGGGGGGGGGACTGTGGTCAGTCACGATTGATTCAGGTCTCATCCCGGATGGCGTGGATGAGGAAGGCTCTCCGAAGTACCGGGATCCCAATACGGCGGTTACATTCATAGCCCCTATGGCCACGCCGGTCTTTACGCAGCGTGATGCCTTACTTGATGGCGACGTCGTTCCTGACATTGCGGGTCTCGCAGGATGGACCAACGACGCCACCAATAGAGGCAAGAACGCAGGTATGTCCTGGGTGTTCTACGAACCCAACGATTTGGTCACCTTGCATGGCATCACCGAGGGATATATACAATACACCTTTACTGTTCAAACCATTCTAAAGAATGAAGGTGGTGATGGTGGAGGTGAAGCGGTGAGAAACGGCTATCGCTGGGCTTTCTCTCTTATTGACAATCCTGCGGGCCTAGATTATATGGAGGGTGAGATCCGAACCGTCTCCTATTATGGCAATGTCGGAGCCACTGAAACGGATGCAGAGGGCGATGTGGTCGGTGCGTCTAATGGCCATAGACATACAGGCAATCGGTGGAGAAGGGATGATACGTGGGGCGCGGGCCAGCAGGTCGCCCGTAGCGGACAAACAGGCCTTCTCGGTGGCGATGCAAATGGTGACGGCATCGGCGTATCACTGGGTTGCAGAGTCATTAGTGGGGCTGCCTCGCTTTTCTACTTTGATGTTGTGATTGGTGGCGATGTCTTTGGAGACACCGACACGATCACCACCACTGAGGGCGTCTTATAAGTCAGTGGGATTTCATCGATACACTTGAGAAATTCTGATGACCTGATGAAAACAAAGATGAAGTGAAAACAACCCCCAGGACTGCTATAGCGGTCCTGGGGGTTTTGCATGTGGGGTCTGTCCAGTGCGGTGTAAACAGGATGCCTACATGACGCCTTCCATCAACACCAACGACGATAGTCGGAAGTGGACACGACCCACGTCAGCAACGTAACCAGTTCGGACCAGATCGTGGTCGATCGAGGAGCCGACTGTCGGCTTGCTGCCGATTCTGCCGCCTTTGATGCTTTGGGCCGGCCACCGCCCCAGACTCAGACATTGAGGATGCCTTGGCTGCGGAGGTGCGTGCGTACGAGTTCGTCGGATCGATACCCTAAATGTACCACCGATGAGGGTATTGACTATGCCACAATATCGAAAGTATACTTTGAAACGATCGGATGAGTGGCCTATGTGAAAACCACTCGTTTGTTGCACTTGTGACTTGATTCCGCCAATGATGAGTCTCTGTCTTAAGCGCTTTTGTTTTTGCGGTATCGCCGCCATTACTCTGACCGCGATGCGCGTTTCGGCGCGGGAGGACTTCTCGCTTGAGCCCGACGATGTCGTGGTGTTCGCCGGCGGCGCCGGCATGGTCTCTCTGCAGCAGGCCGGCTATTTTGAGGCGATCCTGACCCACGCCTTTGCCAATGCGCAGCCGAAGTTTCGCGACCTGGCCTGGGAAGCCGACACGGTGTTTGCTCAGGGCACGGCGATCGAGCGCTGGCGCCAGGATGGTTTTGGATCGTTGGAGGATCAGCTCGAACGGCTCAATACAACGGTGGTGATTGCGCAGTTCGGCCGTCTTGAATCGATGACCGGGAGGGAGGATCTGACATCCTTTACCCAGGCGTATCAGGGCCTGATCGACGCCTGGCAAAAGCGGGCGAAACACATCGTGCTCGTTTCGCCCATGCCTTTCGAAAAACCGTCCAGTCCACTCATTCCGGACGTCTCCAAGCACAACACCGACCTCGCCCTGTACGTGAAGGCGATCGCCGGCATTGCGGCCCAGCGCAACCTGATCTTTATCGATCTCTTCACTGAGTCCGGAGTCGGCCTGACCGGTGCCGACGGCATGCGGCTCAAAGCAGAGGCGCAGCGGGGCGTGGCGTATGAAATGGCCCGTAAACTCGGCATCGCGGCGCCGACGGAATCCGAACTCGAAGCGCTTCGCCTGGCGGTGATCGAAAAGCATCGGCTCTGGTATGACTACTGGCGGCCGGCCAACTGGAAACTGCTCTATGGCGACGACGCGGAACGGCAATTCACCCGGGCCGGCAAAGACTACATTCCGTTCAAAGAAGAGTGGAGGCGGCTCGTTCCCCTCATTGCCCAAGCGGAGCAACGCGTCTGGCAGATTGCCCGCGGGGGGACGGATCCGGGCCCCAAGCGCCCTGCACCCGAGGTGCTGCATGGGGACGAGCATGCCGACATCGACCAAGAGCTGGCGTCGTTCAAGACGCCCGAGGGTTTGCAGGTCAATCTCTTCGCCTCTGAAAAAGACGGTCTCACGTCCCCCCTGGCCCTTCGGTGGGACACCGCCGGGCGAATGTTTGTCACCGTCACCACGACCTATCCTCATGTCTTTCCCGGGGACCTGCCCAACGACAAGATCATCGTCCTGGAGGACACCGACCATGACGGCAAGGCCGACAAATCGACGGTGTTCGCCGAGGGATTGAACATTCCCACCGGCCTGGAACTGGGCGACGGCGGGGTCTACGTGGGCCAGAACACCGAGCTGCTGTTTCTTCAAGACACCGATGGCGACGGCCGGGCCGACACGCGGCGCGTGATTCTCGGCGGCTTCGGCAACGGCGATTCCCATCAGACGATCAACTCTTTCGTCTGGAGTCCGGGAGGGGAACTCTATTTCGGGCAGGGCGATGGCATCGAGTCGCGGGTCGAGACGCCCTGGGGTCCGAGCCATCTGTTTCAGGCGGGCTTTCATCGATTCCGGCCGCGCCGTCTGCAGTTGCATGCCCTGCTCGACGACTTCATGGGCCCGGGCAATCCCTGGGGGGTCGCCTTCGACGACTGGGGACAGATCTTCAGCATCGATGGCGCCGGCGGGGTGACTTATCTGTCACCCGGCCAGATTCCCACCACCCATCGTCAGAAGCTGCGCGAGATCGGGCGGGAGGGTGGCTATTGCGGCATCGCTCACCTCGACGGTCAGCAGTTGCCCGAATCGATGCATGGCGATTTTGCGATCGGGGACTACAAGGCCAACCGCGTCAAACGGTTTTCGGTCGAGGCCGACGGCGCCGGTTTTTCGCTGCAATGGAAGGAGCCGCTGCTTCAATCCAGCCACCGCAACTTCCGGCCCGTCGACGTGAAGATCGGCCCGGACGGAGCGCTCTACGTGGTGGACTGGTACAACCCGATCACCTGTCATCAGGATGATGCCTATCGCGATCCGACCCGCGACAAGGCGCATGGCCGCATCTGGCGCGTCTCGTCCGGAGCGGCGATGGTCCCGGCACCGACTCTCGCCGGGGCGTCTCTTGAGCGTGTCGTGAACGCGCTCCAATCTAGGGACCGATGGACGCGTGATCAGGCGAAGCGGGAGATGACCACGCGCGACGCGAATCAGGTGGCGAGGCAGTTGGCGGCCTGGATCGAGACGCTCGATCCCCGAGACGCGCGCTATGAACATCATCTCTACGAGGCGCTCGCGGCCTACGCCACGATCGAATGGGTCGAGCCGGAACTGCTCGGCCAACTGCTCGATGCCAAAGACCCCCGGGCTCGCGCCTATGCGGCGCGGATGGTGGGCCGCTGGCACGACCGTCTGGACCAACCGCTGGAATGGCTCACCAGGCGCGTCGAAGACGAACATCCGCGGGTACGCATGGAGGCGGTCATGGCCTGCGCTGCGATTCCGGCACCGCGGTCGATTCAGGTGGCCGTTCGTGTGGTGGACGGGCCGGTGGATCCATGGATCGACTACGCCCTGACACAGGCGATTCATCACCTGCGGCCCCATTGGCTGGAGGCGTTCAAACGGGGCGATTTGACCTTTGCCCGGCCCGCCCATCTCGCGGCGGCGCTGAACCGAGTCGGCGGCAAAAAAGTCATCAAGAACCTCAAGCAGATCGCCAAATCGCATGACTTGAATACCAAGACGCGGGGAGCCGCCATTG
>JADFHU010000401.1 GCA_022567055.1 Planctomycetota bacterium | reverse complement strand
GGATGGGATCCCGCCCAACATCTGCACCGCGCGCTGGTTGGATTTCCGCCACGAGAGCGCCGCTTCGCGGACAGTACTCGTGCCGCGCTTCAGGCTCGACCAGACGGACCCGCACACGCTCCGCGTGATGAAGATGATCTTCATACGCTGCGTCGCCGCCTCGTACAGATCGATCGTGTTGCCGGCCCGGTAGACGTAGAGGATCTGTCCGTTACTGCTGGGTCGGAGCGCCATCCGGGGGCGTCCGTCGATGACCTGGCGGTGTTCGAGCCGTCGGCCCGCGAGGTCGAAGGTCCAGAGCTCGTAGTGGCCGATCTGATTCAGCAGGCCATAGGCCTTCTGCCGCCCCGGCGCGACCGAAAATGACGAGATGCGCTCGAACGGGCCAAGCGTATAGAAGTCGATGTCGCGTTCCGCCAGGTTGATCCGCGCTATCCCCATCAGGCGCCGGTTCTGCACCGGGTCCTGCACATAAAACGATCCCGTGAAGAACCCGGGCTCCTCGTTCACGTCGTGCCTGAAGCTGAAATCGAAACGTCCGAGCCCCGGCTCGTCGAGCTGCGACAGCTGCCACCGTTCGACTTCCTCGAAGTCGTCGGTGCTGAGCACGATGATCTCCTGGCCGAAGAGGTAGAGCAGGTCGCCGCCCGGCGAGAACAGCATGTTGACGCTGATCCGCTCCTCGTCATCCGGCCACGGTATCTCTCGCATCACCTCGTGTGTGTCCAGGTCCACCTGCACGAGCGTGCGTGGCGCGATCTCGAACCGGTCGATGTGCTTGGTGGCGGTGTCTGTCAGCAGGATGATGTATCGATGGTCGGGCGACGGGAGGAAGCTGCGGATGCGCACCTTGGTGGTGCCTTCGCTCAACGTGAGCGTATCGATGCTGCGGCGGGTCGCGACGTCAACCACCTCGATATGCTCGAAGGTCCGGTCCCGCATGTAGAAGCGCGTCCCGTCCTGGGACAGCTGTAGAGCACCGGGTGGCCCGTCGAGCGTCATCCGGATCTCGTCGACCACCTGCTCGGTTGCCTCGTCGATCACGAGAATGCGGTTGGGATACGTGCCGACGTAGATGAGGCCGGTGCCGCCCGTCAGCGCGGGTGCCGACTGTGCTGACGCGACGCCAGACAGGGTGCACGCGATCGCGATGGCGACGGACAGGCAGATTGGTCGACCGTGTTCGCCGAAGGTCTGCTCGTGCCGCATTCCGTGATGCCGGTGGAGGGCGGGGCCTATGTGTGCAGCACGACGGAGTTGCTGTTTCTCGCGGATCGTGACGGTGACGATTCGGCGGACGATCGGCGCGTGGTCTTTTCGGGATTCGGCAATGCGGATGTTCACCACATGATTCACGGCTTGAGATGGGCGCCGTGGGGCGATCTTTTTCTCACGCAGTCCATTTACATCAACAGCTTTGTTGAAACGCCCTATGGCACCCGCCAATTGAACGGAAGTGGAATTTGGCGCTTCCGGCCCGAGACGGAACAGTTGGATGTTTTTGTGCGCGGGATGGTCAACCCCTGGGGTCATGCCTTCGATCGCTGGGGCCAGGCGTTTGGAACCGACGGGGCCGGAGGCTCCGGACCGCATTACGCCTTTCCAGGTGCGGCGTTCCAAACGGCAGTCGGTGCCGGACGCGTTCTCACAGGATTAATCCCCGGCAAACCCAAGAACACCGCCGCCGAGTTTGTATCCGGACGGCATATGCCCGAGGCATGGCAGGGGAGTTTGTTGGCCAATGACTATCGCGCCAATCGCACCGTCCGCTACGAGTTGACCGAGAGCGGCAGTGGTTTCGGCGCGAAGGAAGTCGAGACCGTTCTCCACTCAAGTCATCGATCCTACCGCCCGGTTGACATCAAGATGGGTCCCGAGGGCGCCATCTATATAGTCGATTGGTACAATCCCATCATCGATCATGGAGAAGTCGATTTTCATCATCCGCTTCGTGACAGATCCCACGGCCGCATCTGGAGGCTGACGGCCAAGGGCCGGCCGTTTGTCAAGCGACCGAACATCCGCGACACACCCGTGGAAGCGCTCCTCGATCATCTCAAGTCTCCCGAGGAATTTACCCGCTTACAGGCAAATCGCGAGCTGACCCGATGGGGAGCTGCGGCGGTCGTGGATAAACTTCGCAATTGGGTCGCGCGACTCGACCCGGCGGATCCGGAATTCGAGCATCATAGGTTGGAGGCACTCTGGCTGCACGGCGCCCTGCGAAGTCCCAACCGTCAATTGCTCGAGACCATTCTGAAATCACCCGACTATCATTCCCGCGCGGCCGCTGTCCGCATGGTCAACTTGGGATTCCAGCACGATCCCGGCGCGCTGCAATACCTGGCGCGGGCAGTTGAGGATGAACACCCGCGGGTTCGTCTGGAGGCAGTGAACGCGCTCCGGGAGCGGGACACCTTGGAGGCGGCAGACATCGCGCTTCGCGCCCTGGGCCATCCCCTCGACGCCAACCTCGACTACGCCCTCTGGCTGACCGCGCGTGAACTTCGCTCGCGGTGGCTGCCCGCGTTGCAGTCCGGGCAGGCGATCTTTGGCGGGAACGCCGAACATCTGAGTTTTGCCCTCAATGCCGCGGGGGACCGTCGGGCCCTGGAACCGTTGGTAGCGCTGGTTCGCAGCGGCAGGATCGTATCGGCGAATCTTGAGAATGCTGTGCGCGTGATGGGCGTATTCGGCGGAACCGACGAACTGGCCCTTGCCGTTGACGTGGCGCGAAAAGAACCGGGACTGCTGCCCGCACTGGTCCATGGCGCGCGCTCCAACCCGACCATTCCTGCGAATGCCGAGAGCATCCGTTCTCTGATGGACAGCAACACGCCTGCCATCCGCGTGGCGGCCATTGTTCTGGCGGGGCGCTGGAAGATTGAGTCGGCGAACCCGCGATTGGCGGAATTGGCGGGGAAGGAGAATATCGATTCGGAAACACGATTTGCCGCCGCCGAAGGGTTGGCCCGCCAGGGTGATTTCGGAACGCTTGGAAGTCTGGCGGGATCCGAGCACGCCCACCCCATCCGTATCGCGGCCATCGCCGCGTGGGCGGGTCAGAAGGCGGCCGACGCCGTGGAAAGCGCGGTGACTCTCCTGACGGCCCTGACGCAGGCAGAAGAAGCCACGCCGATCTTCAACGCCTTCATTCAGCGCGAGGACGGGGCCCGCCTGCTGGCCGTCGCCCTGGCCAATTCAAAGGTGGAATCCACCGTCGCCGCACAGGGAATCCTACTGGCGCAGTCTTCGGGTCGTGACCTCTCGATCCTGGTCTCGGCGCTGACCCGGGCAGGTTCCCTGTCGCCCGTGAGTCGGGAGATGAACGCCGATCAGCGGCGCACCCTGCTTGAATCGGTGCGAGAGAGTGGAAACGCGACCCGCGGCAGGCAGATCTATCAGGGGCCAACCACGGCCTGCACGGCCTGCCACCGGGTCGAGGGGGTGGGAGGCAAACTCGGGCCGGACCTGACAACGCTTGGCACCTATATGACGCCCGAGGTTATCCTTGAATCCCTGTTGAATCCGAGCACCGACATCAAGCAGGGCTATGAAACGGTGGTGGTGAATCGGAAGGATGGAACCGTGGTCAGCGGCACCCTGCAACGGAAGTCGGACACGGGCGTGCTGGTTCGCGATGCGACCGAGGCCATTGTTTCAATCCCTGGGGAGCAGATCGAAGAATTGGACGTCAGCCCGATTTCCATGATGCCTCCGGGATTGACCGACCCACTGCGAAAGGATGAGTTGGTGGACCTGCTTCGCTACCTGACGACCCTCGGAAAGGAGGTGTCGGCGGTGAAGTAAGGAGTTGTGCAAAAATAAATCATTGGTTTTACGCTCAGATTTGCGTCAGATTCGTTCGTGATCGATTGAGCGAAACCGGAAGCGTAGCAGTTCTACGTTGAGGATTTTGCGATTGAGGAACGGACGAAGATGGCGTGAAGATGAGATGGAAAACCGGTGAGTTATTTTTGCACGACGACTTAGGGTGCTGTCCGAGCAATGCAATAGAGTCGTCTTCTGCTGCGCAGGAAAAGCTCTCTGCCAACGGCCGCCGGCGAAGCATCGATGGGATCGTCCAGCCGATTCACGGCCAGCACCTCCAGTTTGGGTTGGTTTCTGATAACGACGGTGGTCCCATCACGACCGACAAAGTAAATGCGGTCTGCAGCTCCCAGCGGGGAGGCGTAAAGATCGCGCAACTCGGGCAGACGAACAGCCTCCATGAGCGGCTTGCCGGTTCTGGCGTCAAGGCACGAAAGCACAGGCTGGTTCGTCTTGGTGAAATAGAGTCGCTGCCCATACAACAAGGCGCTGGGCACATAAGGCGCATTGCGGTCGTAGTGCCATCGGATGCGGTCGGTGCCGGTGATGTCCCCGATCGAATCGAGGCCGATCGCAAAAGCAGCCGAGCCTCGATAGCCGCTCATGCAGATCACCATGTCGTCCAGCACCACGGGCGACGAAATCAGCACGGGGGTTTGTCCCCCACACTCCCAGAGAACCTTACCCGAATCCAGATCATAACTCGTGACACGTCGGGTGGCGTTGAGGATCAACTGCTGGGTGCCCCGGTACGTCACGATGAGGGGCGTAGCCCAGGTTGTCTCCTCCTGTCTCTTTGTATGCCAGCGCGTCTCGCCGGTCCGAGCGTCCAGGACATAGGCCTTCGACGATCCTTCGTGGTCCCAGTTGACGGCCAGAGCATCTCCGTGCACGGCGAGCGACGCCCCTTCACCCCAGCCGAAGCGTGTGATCATGTCACCCAGATCGCGATCCCAAATCAGGTTTCCATCCAGATCGTAGCAGAAGAGCCCGTGTGAGCCGAACGTTACATAGAGTCGCTTCCCGTCCGTGGTGGGCGAGCCGGATGAGTAAGTATTGGTGCCGTGGCGACCCTCATGAGGAACGCGCTCAGCCGCCACGCGCTGCCAGAGAATATCACCGGTTTGGCGGTCCACGCAATAGACCCGGAACTGATAGTAATGCCTGGGGCGTTTGGTCTTGTACCCGCCGGGCGGCTCCATCGTCGGCGCCGACAATCGATCTACCGTGCGTTCACTCTCGACAGCCGTGATCACGAACACCCGATTGCCCCAAATGATCGGCGTGGCATTGCTCTGACCGGGCAGGTCCAGTTTCCACTTGATGTTTTCCGACTTGCTCCACTTAACCGGAGGATCGGCATGCGGCGCGACCCCATTGACCAGCGGCCCGCGCCAGGCGGGCCAGTTATCCAGAGCCCCGGTTGAATCCGTCTTGGCCCAGCCTACACGGGCAAGGAGCATCACGAGCATTGCAGACAAAACATACTGTTTCATGGATAAACCCTTTCCAGCTTGAACGCCGTGCTTACATCATAAAACATCCGCACTGCGCTTGGAACTGGGAAATGTCCGGGTGCAAATGGGGACCGTTCCCTTAGCTCAAAACAAGATTCAGGCAATGGTATTGCCGAATATTCTCTTGGTCTCCTCTCCATCTTCCCAGACAATACGTGACAAACAGACACACATTGGGTTACATATGCCCTGTGGATGGTTACAGACGAGACACTAAGTGGCGAAAAGGAGAAATAGGGTTGGTCTCCCCCGATTTGCAAGCTAATGCGGGGCAGAAAATAATGACAGGCTCTTTTCGTAGGAAGAATAGTTTTTTGACAGAGACAAGGGGGCAATGCGAATCCAATCAGATTCGAAATGCTTCCCTTTCGTAAAGGAGCGGACGTGAAGACAGCCATAGTACTCAGGTCCATCATCGCGAGTTCTTTCTTATTTGTCACTAC